>JAPOVO010000308.1 GCA_026708165.1 Chloroflexota bacterium
CGGCCCTGCCCGCCGGACGACTGATAAGCGCGCTCAACAGCGGCGACGCCAAGTCCCTTCAATCAGTCTCAGGCATTGGGGCCAGGACCGCCGAGCGCCTGATCGTCGAGCTAAAAGGTAAGCTAGTGGGCGACGACACGATACAGGCCATACCGGACGGAGCCGATGAGGCTATCGAGGCTTTGCTGGCGCTGGGTTATTCGCGGGCCGAGGCGATGGAAGGGACGGCCGCCTCCGCTAAACCGGGCATGACGGTGGAGCAGCAGATATCCGCGGCGCTGACCGCGCTGGCTAATCGGTAAAACGTGCGTAGAGAGTCGCGACCGCTGCTGTGACCGAACGGATAGTCGCCCCGGAGCGAGCTACCCTGGAGGGTCAGCACGACGCCGCGCTGCGACCCCGAACGCTCTCCGACGGTGAATTCATCGGGCAGTCCAAGGTCAAGTCCGGGCTGCGCATTCTGCTGCTGGCCGCAAAGAAACGCGGTGAGCCGGTCGACCACATTCTGATCTGCGGGCCGCCCGGTCTCGGTAAGACTACGCTCGCCCACATCGTTGCCCGCGAAATGAACGCCAATATACGCGTCACCAGCGGCCCCGCTCTCGACCGGCCGGGAGACCTGGCCGCCACGCTGAACAGCATGAACGAAGGCGACGTTCTCTTCATCGACGAGATTCATAGGCTCGGCAAGCCGGTGGAGGAGATCCTCTATCCGGCAATGGAAGACCGTGAACTCGATCTGGTCGTCGGTCAGGGAAAAGGCTCGGCATCGCGCAGCTACCGGATCGCGCTGCCGCCCTTCACGCTCGTCGGCGCCACCACCAGGATCGGTCTCCTCAGCGCGCCGCTGCGGGACAGGTTCGGTGCGATTTACCGGCTCGATTTCTACTCCGTCGACGAATGTGAGGAGATCGTCGGCAGATCAGCTTCCATTCTCGACGTTGATCTCGATCCCGGCGGACGGAGGGAAATCGCGCGCCGGTCCCGAGGCACCGCCAGAGTGTGTAACCGCCTGCTGCGAAGAGTCCGCGACTACGCCGAGGTGGAAGCCGACGGGCGCATCACGAGGCCAGTGGCCGAAGCCGCGCTCGCTGCCCTTGACGTAGACTCAACCGGGCTCGACGACATGGACAGGAAGATCATCGAAGCGATAATTGTCAAGTTCGATGGAGGTCCTGTAGGTCTTCAAACGCTGGGCGCGACTCTGGCCGAAGACAGCGTGACCCTGGAGGACTACTACGAACCGTACTTGCTGCAGCAAGGATTCATAGCCCGCACTCCGAGAGGCAGAGTTGCCACGCGATTGGCTTACGAGCATATGGGAATCGAGTATCCAGAGGCCCAAACAGCTCAGAAGAAGCTCCTCTAGGCCGATGGCGGAATCGGGAACAGTCACTACGTCGAGTGTTCATGCAACCGTCATTGGAAAAGTGCAGGGAGTAGGCTTTCGATACTTCGTAATGAGAAAGGCCAACGGCCTGGGACTGGTCGGCTACGTGCGAAACTCCCGGACTTACAATCGGCTCGAAATAGTCGCAGAGGGGAGGCGCGACCGACTGGACGACTTTCTCAAAGCAGTCCGAAGAGGACCGCCCGGCGCCCGGGTCGACGATCTGAGGTCGATTTGGGGGCACGCGAGATACCGTTACGACGCCTTTCGGATTAACCCGACGTGAACCAACCATCCCGCGCCGCGACCGAAACCAGCCAGGACCGGCGAACCGATCAATTCCGGTCCACCCGAGCGGTAGCATGGATCTTTCTGCTGGGCGCGTTTGCGGTCTTCATCCTCGTCGTGCTGGTGCTTCCCGGCAGGATTGCCACGGCGCTGGGAAGCATCACCGTCAATACCAATCTTCGAGCCGAGCCGATCGAAGGCACGGTCTTATTGAAAGACCCGAATGAAGTGGCCTGGAAGCAGCTACGCGATCCAATACCCGTAATGCCCGGATCGAGAATCGGAACCGACTCGGGATCCCGCGCCTTCCTGGAGCTATTCGATGGCAGCACCATATATCTGTACAACAACTCCGAAATCCTGATCGAACGGAGCGCCCGCGGTTGGCTTGACGACGAAGTCAAACAGCTCCGATTGCGGCTCCACAGGGGTAGAGCCGTTTTGGGAGTCGCAAGCACCGAGGACGAGTCTCAACGGATATTTTCACTAGCCGCAAATCAGGGCTGGATGGAATTTGTAGAAGGTAGTTACCTCGTCGAGTTGCTCCCGGATGAGCGCACCGAGGTACTGGTTCGACGGGGTGAGGTGTATCTGTTCAATGGCTCCGATCTGGCCAACGTTGGTATCGGAGGCCGCGGGGGTTATGCCGCGAATCTCGCTCCCCGAGGCGACCTGTCGCCCATGAGTCCGCTCCTTAACGATCCCCACCTTACGGATCTGGCATCGGCATCGCCATGGCGGCCGTTCGTTGTTACCGAAGCCGGCATCGACGGGCAGACTACGAAATCATCGTTCTATGTGGACTCGCCCGGGGCATCCTCCTCTGAACGGGATTCCGCATACCGGTTCAGGAGAATCGGAAACGGCAACGAACAGGTAAACCGTCACGGCGAAGCCGGCATCTCCCAGACAATCAACCGGGACATCCGCGACTACTCCGCTCTCGGGATGCGAGCGCGGGTGAGGGTCAACTATCAGAGTTTGTCGGGCGGGGGCTCGGCTGGCACCGAATACCCGGTGATGATCAAAATCTATTACGTGGACGGAGCGGGCCAGGACCAGATTTGGTACCACGGTTTCTATCACCAGAATACCGATGGATTCTCTGTAGCGGGGGCCAGCCTGGTCCCCACGTATCAATGGGTTACCTACGAGAACCCTGACCTCATACACGCCATTTATCCGCTTCCCGTGTTCATCCGGCATGTCGAAGTGCTCGGCTCGGGCTGGGAGTTCGACTCGTACGTCACGGAAGTCTCGCTCGAGGGCCGCTAGCCGTGTCACCGCCTTGCTGACCACCGGCGTCGATGCCATAGAAATCGAACGGATCGAAGGCGTGCTTGAGCGTCACGGCCAACGTTTCCTGAACCGGATATACACTCCGGGCGAAATACGCTATTGCAGGGGCCGCGCGCGCGAGCTGGCAGCCCGGTTCGCCGCGAAAGAGGCGATCTCGAAAGCGCTCGGAACGGGTATGCGTGGGATTCGCTGGCGTGAGATGGAAGTCGTGCCCGACAGACGCGGCAAGCCGCACGTTCGGCTTCACGGGGCCGCAAAAGAGCGCGCGCGAACTTTGGGGATCGAAGACCTTGCAATCAGCCTCACTCACGCAAGGCACCTGGCGATCGCCATGGTCGTCGGGAACGCCAAATCAAAATGACCACCGCCCCTGGAAGACTCTGCACAGTCTCGGAAATGCGGAAGCTGGAGGCCGCGGCCATGAGCGCGGGCATTGCCGAGGGGCAGCTTATGGAAAACGCCGGAGCAGCGGTCTTCCGTGAGATATCGACCCGGGCGAACGGGCTTTCGGGAAAGTCCGCCGTGGTATTGGCAGGACCCGGACACAATGGCGGCGACGGTCTGGTTGTCGCTCGACACATGGCACGCGCCCGGGCCTTGGTGACGATAGTAGTATCCCGGCCCCGCGAATCCGATCTTCTTGTTGAGGCCGCTGTCCAGGCCGGTGCAAGAATAATCACATTTTCACCTGGCCTTGCGCGACGTTGCGCGGCCAACGCAGATATCGTTGTCGATTGCCTGTTGGGGATCGGCAGCTCGCCGCCATTACGCGGTCAAGTCGAGCGGATTCTTCAGGAAATCGATGGTCTAACGGGACCGTTCCGGGTCGCCTGTGACATTGCGTCGGGGATCGACGCGGACACGGGCGCTACGGACGAGAACGCCTTCTCCGCCGATGTCACCGTGTCCACGGGTCCGATAAAAATCGGCTCCCTCTTGCATCCCGCCCAGGCAAAAAGTGGTCGCCTCGTGGAAACAGACATCGGACTCCCGGGGAACTCCCTGTCGGAACTGGGAGGCCGCATTCTGCGGCCCGAAGACGAAGCGAAATCTCTTCCGGAGAGGACGGCCGCCGGGCACAAAGGCACCTATGGGAAAGTGTTGATTGCGGCGGGGTGTCGAAGCTATCGCGGCGCCGCCATACTCGCCTGCCTGGGAGCCGCTCGCACCGGAGCCGGGATGGTGTCGCTTGCATCGATCGAACCTGTTATAGCCGCAAGCGCCGCACGCACCAGCAGCGTCACATACGAAAACCTTGTCGAGGTCGACGGCTATATCGCCGCGACCAACTCGGAGCCGGTCGCCAAGTCGATTGAGTCCGCCGACGCCGCGGTGGTCGGCCCGGGGCTCGGCAGAAACCCGGGAACGGATGAATTCACGAGATCGCTCATACGGGCGGCGCCCGACCACACGCCAATGGTCGTCGATGCTGACGCTCTCAATGCGTGTGCGCCCGCTCCCGGAGCGCTGGCTTCATGCCGGTCGGGCCTGGTGGTGACCCCGCATCCGGGCGAGATGGGACGTTTGCTCGGCACGAGCGCGATTCAAGTCCAGCGCAACCGGCTTGCCTCGGCGCTCGAGGGGGCGAAGCTGCTGGGACAGGTTGTCGTACTTAAGGGAGCGGGATCGATCGTGGCCGAGCCGGACGGCGCATACGTGGTATGTCCCTGGACGGTCCCAGCACTCTCGCACGCCGGCAGCGGCGACGTGCTTGCCGGCGTGATCGGATCGTTGCTCGCTCAAGGGCTTAAGCCCGCACCGGCGGCGCGGCTGGGAGTGCTGATTCACACTCTTGCGGGTCAGAAGGCGGGCGAAAGACGCGGGCCCGCTGGAGCTATAGCCGACGACTTGCCGGAGGAAATCCCCGAAGTGATCGAGGAGCTAAGGGCGCTCTGCGCAGGCTAGTCGAATTCCGAATCGGGCGATTCTTCCCATAGCTCGTCCAAAAGCGGGGCCACGGTCGCATAGCCGAAACCGCGTCTCGACAAGTAGCCCGCAAGCCGCCGCCGGAACGTCGCTTTGTCCAGATGACGCAACGACTCCGCGCGGCGGACGGCGACCTTCCGTACAAGGTCTCGATCATCGGGATAGTACGAATCCAGTACATGCTCGATAGTTTCTCTCGCCACCCCGAGCTTCCTGAGCTCCGCTGAAATCGCCCTGTGCCCCCTCGGTCGGTTGTTTGCGCGGCTCTCGGCCCACATTCGGGCGAACTGCTCGTCATCCAGATATCCGCTTCGAGTGAGATCCGCGACTGCCGCTTCGATCGATTTCGTTCCCAAGTCTTCCTTGGCGAGCCGGTCGGTCATCTCCCTGACGGTTCGGGGACGCTCGCTCAGAAACCGGTAGGCCACGGCTTTGGCGTGCCGCGTCTCGGTCTCCAATATCGCGTCGCGTAGGCGATCCCACGGAACATCCTCGTTGGTTTTGAAGCCCTCCTCACCGAAGACATCGCGGCGGAGGGATACATATGAACCGTCGTCCAACTCCATCCTGACCCAACCGCGCCGGGCTTTCTTGTAGCTGTAACCCGTTACTACGGGCACGTCAGCGTCTGGTTACAGACCACAAAAGCCCGGCAATCGTCCCGACTAGATAAAACGTCGATTGAAGAACGAGCGCTATAGTCACTCCAAGGCCGCCTCCAAGCGAGACGATACCCAGCCCGCCCAGACCGGCGACCACCATCGCGGCAAGTATGGTGCCCGCTAAGGCTCCGCTACCGCCCAGCGTCAGCACGTTAGACCGACGGTCGGGCTGCCATTGACCGCGAAGGCGGCGTCCCATCAGCCATCCGGCCAGCACCCCGATCAGGATCATTGGAATCGGGCCGAGAGCGGACAGTAGAAGCTGCACTAGTCCGAATATCGAGGCGATACCCGTCAGGAACACGACTTCGCGAATAGCGAGATTCCGACGCTGGATTTCCGGCGGCGGCAGGCCCAGGCATTCGTGGCAAATCAGGCCGGCTTCGACGTGCTCCATGCACTCACGGCAATACGAGCGTTCGCACCTGATGCAGCTTAGGAGCGTCTCCCGGTCGGAGTGGACCGTGCAGTGCGTCGACGTAGAATCCTCGCCGGCCGGCGGTGACTTAGACTCGGCCACTATAGTCCCGGATAACCCCGAAATGTGTTCAGGTTTAGGGACCGGTCGGCTCGTCTGGCTCGCTGCTCCGCGACCGGCGGTATGTCGGCCATGCAGCCAATCTCGACTCGGTGCCGTGCGCGAGCCGAAGCATGTTGGATCGGTGCTGCCAGAGGATAAGCGCGCCGGCGAGTCCCACGTAGACGAGTCCCCATACGGATGTCCATAAGCCCGAAACGTACCAAACGATCCCGCTCGCAAAGGCGACGACAGTCGCGCCGATCGAGCCAAGTGAAACGTACCTGACGACAACTATCAATGTGATTCCAATGGGCGCGGCCACGATCAACACGGTAGGGAAAATGACAATTACCGCACCGAGACCCGTGAGAAGTCCTTTGCCTCCCTTGAAGCCCACCCATAACGACCAGCTATGCCCCGCAACAGCGGCCACGCCGGCCAGCGCCTGGATCTCCGGATGGTTCGGCATGGCGAGTCCAACAACCAGTGCCGGAATCGCTCCCTTGAGCAGGTCGGACGACAGTACGAATAGTCCCGCCTTCAGTCCCAGAACGCGTATCACGTTGGTCATGCCCATGCTGCCGCTGCCGTGGGCAAATACATCCTTATCGGCAAAGTGGCGCCCGAGCAAATAGCCGACCGGAATGGAGCCGACCAGATAGGACAGAATCAGGAACGCAACAGCCAGCAAAATCTCGAAAACACTCATGCCACCGGCCCCACCGACAAGAATGTCAGGTTATCTACCTTTCGCCCCGCGCACGACCATTCTAACCGCCGCGCCTTGCAGGCCGACTTGTTCCCGCAATCCGTTCTCGAGATATCGAATGTAAGACGTGGGGATGCCCCTGGGCTCCGAGAAGAAGAGCCGGAAGGTCGGCGGGTTTGTTCCGGTCTGAGTGGAGTACCGAAGCCTGGTTATTCGTCCTCGGCGGCTCGGCGGCGTTCGTCGCGCCGCCCGATCCAGCAAATATCGATTTAGCACGCTCGTCGGGATCTGGACGCGGGTCCTTTCAAAAACCTGAAGCCCGGTTGGAATCACCTTGCCCACATTGAGACCAGTGACTGAAGAGGTCTTGACTATCGGTGCGTGACCGATGAACCTGAACTTGTAGGTCAGCTCCTCCTCGAACTGCGTGACTCTTTGACTGTCCTTGGGCATGAGGTCCCACTTGGATATCACTATCGCAAGTCCGCGCATCGACTCCAGCGCGTAGCCGGCTATGTGCGCGTCCTGATCGGTCACGCCTTCGGCGGCGTCAATGACGAGCAGGCAAACGTCGCAACGGCGCACCGAAGCCAGCGCGCGAAGGACCGAATGCCTCTCCACGCCTTGGGCTACACGCCCTTTGCGGCGCAGGCCGGCGGTATCCACCAGAACAACGCGCTCGCCACGATATGACATTTCGGTGTCTATCGAGTCTCTAGTAGTTCCGGGAACGTCGCTAATGAGCGAGCGCTCGGTGCCCAGCAGCCGATTGAACAGCGAGGACTTTCCCGCATTGGGACGGCCGACAATCGCGAGATGGGGAGGCCGCGAGTCGTCGTCCTCCTCACGTGGATATGCCGGTATTTCCTTGACCATGCGGTCGACCAGCTCGAAGACCCCGTTTCCGTGATAGGCCGAGACCGGAACCGGCTCCCCCATGCCCAGCCGGTGGAACTCCGAAACGAGCTCGGCCCGCTGATTCGAGTCGCATTTGTTAACAGCGAGCACCACCGGTTTCCCGCTCTTTCGCAACACGGATGCCACCGTCGCGTCCTGATCGGTTATCGAAGTAGTCACATCGACGACCATGACCAGCAGGTCGGCTTGATCGACGGCAATCCTGGCCTGATCTTCCGCTGCGATAGCCACT
Organism: Chloroflexota bacterium; assembly: GCA_026708165.1. Lineage (GTDB taxonomy): Bacteria > Chloroflexota > UBA11872 > UBA11872 > VXNJ01 > JAPOVO01. Next base: position 7,945 of record JAPOVO010000308.1, read on the forward strand.
TCGTCCAGGCCCCGTGCGTGAAGGCCGGCGGTATCCACCACTAGAAACGCGCTGTCGTTCCATTCCAGCGTTCCATACGACCGGTCGCGCGTCGTCCCCGGTTCGTCCTCAACCACCGCGCGCCTGGCTCCAATCATCCTGTTGAACAGGGTCGACTTGCCGACGTTGGGGCGGCCGACTAGGGCGACTATTGGCGGAGTAGCTGAAGTCATCTGGATCGGATCATGTCGTCTTACGCCTCAAGCTCACGGCGGAGTATCGATGCATCAACCAGGGGCGATAGGCCCATCTGATTATCGCCTGTCGGAGTGGAAGTTGGACACCGGAGATGGTCAACAGACTCCGTGTTTGGGATAATTCACCCGCCCGCCAAATGCGGCGCACGAGTGCCGCCCATTAGACTGTGCCCCTGATGGCAACTCCGGTACTCACACCCAGAAAAGAGCCGTTCTACTATCTCGCGGTCAGGGCCATACTGGGCGCGTATATGCGGCTGTATCACCGCATGGAAGTCGAATTCCATCCCGAGGCTCCAAAAGAGCCGCCCTACATAGCACTGAC
>JAPOVO010000322.1 GCA_026708165.1 Chloroflexota bacterium
GGTGAACTAGACTTCGCCGTCGCTGGAAAGCTACGACGCCTTGTTGTGAGCGCGGCCGGCACTGGAACTACGTAGTTTCCAATTCGCCGGGAGGCACTCGGGCCGCGCGCAATATCCAGCGCCACCCGCGTCTTTGACGCATTCACATGGGCCAACGCCGGCCCTCCCAGACCCCGGGCAGGGGAAACACGGGCCTCGCAGGCCCGACAGAGCCAACCGCAGTGGAGCAGACCCTCAATGTTGGCGCGCGCTCAGCTATTTCGTGACGTGTAATGGCGCGCCAAATGGAGAAAGGATTTTGCCGGGTAGATGAAAAAGGTGGAGGCCATTATCAGGCGCGAAATGCTGGAGCGGGTTCGGGACGCGCTGGACAAGGCGGGGTTCCACGGACTGACTATCAGCGAAGTGAGAGGCGCGGGCACGCAACGGGGCTACACAGAGAGCTACCGGGGCGTGAGAGCGGCGATCATGTTTCGGCCGAAGGTCAAGATGGAGCTCGTGGTCGACGACGAGAGCGTGGAGAAAGTGATCTCCGTGATCTGTGAAAACGCGGTTACGGGCGAGGTAGGCGACGGAAAGATATTCGTCATCCCCGTAGAAGACGCAGTAAGAATTCGAACTCAGCAAAAAGGACAGGACGCACTTTGAAAACGACCGGATTCAACATGAGTCCGCTAATGAGACTATCGGCCGTGCCGCGGATCGTGCCGAAGCGCTGGCTGGCCGCGCTGGCGGGCGCGGTGGTCGCGGCGCTGCTGGTTCCGACGGCGGCGGGCGCGAGCGAACTGACGCTCGTCGACATAGAGCAGGCCGTGGACACGCTCTGGGTAGTGGTGGCGGGGGCGCTCGTGTTCCTGATGCACCTGGGCTTCACTATGCTGGAGGCCGGGTTTACGCGGATGAAGAACGCTGCGAACATCTGCGCGAAGAACATGATGAACATCGCGGTGGGCATGATCGCCTACTGGGCGGTCGGGTTTCCGTTCATGTTCGGGGACGGTAACTCGTTCTTGGGCTACAGCGGGTGGTTCCTGTCGGTGACCGACGCGGACGCGGCGAGTTCGTTCTCGTCGCTCGACTGGGCCGGGGTGAGCATATCGACCAAGTGGTTCTTCCAGGTCGTGTTTGCCGCGACGGCGGCGACGATAGTTTCGGGCGCAGTGGCGGAGAGGACCCGATTCACGGGCTACCTCGCGTACGTTGTCGTGCTGACCGCTTTTATATATCCGGTGGTCGGCCACTGGGTGTGGGGCGGCGGCTGGCTGGCGGACCTCGGATTCCTTGACTTTGCGGGATCGACCGTTGTCCACACGGTAGGCGGAGTGGCCGCGCTGGTGGGCGCGATAGTCGTGGGTCCCAGGGTCGGGAAGTACACGAACGGCAGGATCAGGGTCATTCCCGGGCACAGCATGCCACTTGCCATCGCCGGGGTACTGGTGCTGTGGTTCGGATGGCTGGGGTTCAATGCGGGCAGCACCTTGAAGGCGGCAGGCGTGGACTTCGCCTCGATAGTGCTTACGACCAACCTGGCGGCGGCGGCGGGCGTGGTTGGCGCGCTGGTGATCTCGCGAGTCGTCTATCGAAAGCCCGACGTCGGAATGCTGGGCAACGGCGGACTGGCGGGACTCGTGGCGATCACGGCGGGCTGCGCCTTCGTGGACTCGTGGGCGGCGGCGGTGATCGGTTTCGTCGCGGGGATGATCGTGGTTCTATCGGTGGTCGGAATCGACCGGCTGAGAGTCGATGACCCCGTGGGAGCGGTGTCCGTCCACGCTGTATGCGGCATCTGGGGGACGCTTGCGATAGGTCTCTTCGGGACCGCCGAGCTGACCGAGGGGCTGGGAACCGCCGGACTGTTCTACGGCGGCGGGCTGAACCAGCTGGGCGTGCAGGCGCTCGGATCGCTGAGCACGGTGGCTTGGGTCGCAATCACGTGCCTGATCGTGTTCTACGGAATCAAGTACACGATTGGCTTGAGAGTCGACCGGATGCACGAAGTCGACGGACTGGACATCTCTGAGCACGGCATGTGGGGATATCCCGAGTCGGTGGCCGGATCGTCCTACATGGGGACGCCGGGCAACGGCGCGAGCTAGGCTCAGTCGGACGTCGGAATTGGGGGCCGCGGCTCCGGCGTTGGAGTAGTGAAGGACGGGGCGGATGCCCTGCGACAGTCGGCACGTCATGGCGGGCTGTTGCAGGGGATCCGTTTCCCTATTGAGCCTGACCAACCAATCTAGAATGGCAACGGTCGGAGTGCAGGTTCGGGCATAGGAAATTCGTGCTGAGATTTGCCGTTGCAGGAACGGGGTCGTTCGCATCCCGCGTGATCATTCCGGGTCTGAACGCGAGCGGAGTCGCGAGGGTGGCCGCGCTGTATGGCCGGACGCCGGAGCGCGTGGCTGATACCGCCCGCGAGCATCAGATACCGAACCGGTTCGAGAGCTACGAGGAAATGCTGGAACTCAAAGGGCTGGACGCGGTGGCGGTATGCACTCCCGACTTTCTGCACGCGCCGATGGCGAAGGCGGCGCTGGCGTCGGGCCGGGCGGTGCTGAGCGAGAAACCGCTGGGAATGAACTCGGTCGAAACGAGAGGGCTGGCGCGGCGCGCGGCGGAGCTTGGGATCGGCACGGCGGTCAACTTCACATACAGATCGATGCCCGCATTCGCTCTAGCCAAGGAGATGATCGATTCTGGGGAGATCGGCGAGCTGATATCAGGGAACTTCGATTACAGCCAGTCGAACTGGGCCGACTCTTCGACGCCGCTGGACTGGCGGATGACCGCGGCGCATTCGGCCGGGGGCGCGCTTGGAGACCTGGGTTCGCACGTGATCGATCTGCTGCTGTGGTACGGAGGCGCTATCGAGCAAGTGGCGGGAGCCGATTCGATAGCTTCGGGGCCGCGTCCCGACAAGGGCGGGGCGAGCACGGCGCCGACCGCAAGTGACAATGCCGCTTTCGTTTGCGACCTGGGCGGCGGTCGCCTGGTCGCGTTTCACCTGACGAAGCTGGCGTGGGGGCACGCCAACCAGATCAACGTGAAGCTGGTCGGCAGCAGGGGGGCGATACGACTGTTTCACGAGCGGGGCGATGAAGTGACCATAGCCGCGGCCCGACCCGGCGAAAGCGAGTTCAGCAAGGTTGAAATCCCGGCCGACCGCCGGGTGGGCTATTCGGATTTTCCTGCGCATCACATGCGACAAGCCGTTCGGGGCTTGCTCGGAGAGGGGGAGTTTGCGAGTTTCGAAGATGGACACCGGGCACAATGCGTGATCGACGCGGTCGCGCGGTCCGGAGCAGAGAAGCGCTGGATCCCTGTGGACATGAAGATTTGAGCCGGTTAGCGGTGCCGCTGTTACCATCGTAGGTCTGTAGTCGAAGTCAGCGCAGCGTATCACTCGAGGTTGATCCATGGCTGAGTCCGAACCAATTGTGGTCCAGAAGTTCGGAGGCACGTCGCTGGCGACCAGCGACCGAATCCGCAATGCGGCGGAGTTGGTGCTTTCGACAAAACAGGGAGGCCGCCGGCCGGTGGTGGCGGCTTCGGCGATGGGCAGCACCACCGACGACCTTCTCGATATGGCCTTCGATCTGGCGGACCGCCCCGGGGAACGAGACCTGGACCTGTTGCTTTCGACCGGTGAGGTCGTGTCGTCGGCGCTGCTTTCGATTCTGCTCAACTCGATGGGAGCTCCCGCAGTTGCGGTCACCGGACCGGCGGCGGGAATCGTGACCGACGGACGCTACGGCAGGGCGCGAATCAAGACGATAAATCCCGCGTACCTACGGGGTCTAATTGACGACGGCGTGATTCCGGTGGTGGCCGGTTTTCAGGGCATCTCCGAGTCGGGTGAGGTTACTACCTTAGGGCGCGGGGCTTCGGACACCACGGCGGTGGCGCTGGCAGTGGCGGTGGGCGCGCACCATTGCGAGATCAATACCGACGTGGACGGGATATTCAGCGCCGATCCGCGGATAGAGCCGAACGCCCGAAAGCTCGAAAAGGTCACCTACGAAGAGACTCTGGAGATGGCGACGCTGGGAGCGAAAGTGATGCATCCCCGGTCGGTCGAGGTTGCGGAAAGGCATAATCTTCGTATCGTTGTACGATCTAGTTTTAACAGGAATCCGGGGACTGAAATATTGGCTAGCAACGAAATAGATATTGAGATCGGCGCCAAGGTAAGAGCGGTAGTTCACAACGCGAACGTGGCAAGAATTACGGTCCTTGGAGTGCCCGACCGACCGGGTCTGGCGCAGGCCATCTTTCAACCTCTGGCCGACGCCGCTGTAAACGTAGACGTAATAGTCCAGAACCTGGCCCACGGCGGGAATACCGACATCTCCTTCTCGGTCGAGCGGACCGACTTGGAGAAGGCGCTTGGCTTCGTCACTCCCGTCGCGGAGGAGGTAGGGGCGGGCGGCGTGAGCTCGTCAAGCGACCTGGGGACGATCAGTATCGTAGGCACGGGGATGCAGAGCACTCCGGGCGTGGCGGCGCAGATGTTCGGTGCGCTGGCATCAGCAGGCATCAACATCACGAGTATCACGACCAGCGAAATTCGTATAACCTGTTTGATAGACGAGAATCGCCTTGAGGACGCTGTCCACGTCCTGCACAAGTCGTTCGGATTAGGGCGTAGGTAGCAGAGCCTGTAACCATTGTCGGGCAGTTGATGTAGATGCAGCCGGCGGCGAGTTGCACGCAGCTTTCGACTGGCGGCCACCAGAGGGAACGGTCAGATGGTTGAGATGGTGGTCGAGAGCGTGCGGGTCAATCTCGTCAACCCCAGCCGCGTGGTGGTGCTGAGAGAAAAGGGGCGGGAGCGCTATCTGGCGATTCTGATAGGTCCACCCGAGGCAGACGCAATCGTTATCAAACTTCAGGACCGCGAGTCGCCCCGCCCGCAGACGCACGACCTAATCAAGAACGTAATCGAAAACATGGGCGCCAAAGTTGTGCGAATTACCGTGAGCGAGCTGGTCGATCAGGTCTACTACGCCAAGATCGTGATTCAACGCAACGGCGCTGAACTCGACATCGACTCCCGGCCAAGCGACGCGATCGCGCTGGCGTTGCGGGCGGAGGTACCGATATTCGTCGCCGAGGAAGTACTGGACGCCGCGGGTATCGAGCCGGACGAGGACGGCGAGACGGAATCTTCGGAGGAGATCGAAGTCGTGACCGAGGAGAAGCTGAAGCCTTTTCGGGACTTCATCAATCAGCTCGACCTGGACGACTTGGGCAGGGAATAGAGCCGCCCAGACCCGATCTTCGCGGCTAAGCGTTCTCCGAGAACCTGATCTTCAACGTCCCGAGTGCACGAATCGCGTTCTGGAGTATTCGGATGGTCGTGACGGCGTCGTTGATGTTGAATAGTTCTACCGGCGAGTGGGAATAGCGCCGCGGGATTGTAAGCGCCGCCGTAGGAATTCCGCCGCGGGCCATGTGAATCAGCACCGCGTCGGTGTTTGCATTTTGCAGGGCGGCGAGTTGGTAGGGCAAATTGGCGCTATCGGCGGCTGATCTGAGCCACCGCATCACCGCAGGGTGGCCGGTAAAGCCCGCGCCCGGCCCCTGTGAGGCTACCTGAAGGACAGGGCCAAAGCCGATCTTGATCGGCAGCTCCTTGTCGAAGTCGACGTCGGGAGTGCCACCCGCCGGGGTGGTGTCGATTGCAACGGCGAGATCGGGATCGACGGTGAAGGCTGTCATCTGACCGCCACGCCAGCCAGTCTCCTCGTGCGTCGTCCCAACCGCATATATGGTTCCGGCGAAGTCGGACTCCAGCGCTCGCATCAGATAGACCAGAATCGCACAGCCGATACGATTGTCGACATAGGCTCCGCATAGCAGGTTCGGGTCGGACATTTCCTCGACTGGGCTGTGATAGCGGACGGGGCTGCCGATCTCGATTCCCAGATCGGCGACCTCTTGGGCCGAGCCGGCTCCAACGTCCACGTATAGATCGACGAGCGGGGTTACCGTCCGCGACTCTTCCGGCCGCTGGATGTGTCCCGGTCGAACTCCGATCACTCCGGGCACATCGTTGACCCAGACCTTGCGGCCGATGAGGAGCACGTCGACCGCGCCTCCCATGCGAAACATTCGCAGGAAGCCGTTTTGGTCGATGCTGCGCACTATGCAGCCGATTATGTCCAGGTGACACCCGAGCATTAGCTTTGGGCCCGGGGCAGAGCCGTCCTTGCGCGCGATGACGTTACCCATCGGATCGATCCGCACGTCGTCCACGCTCGATTCGAGCATCGCTTTTAGGACTTCCGCAATCGGCCCTTCATGCCCTGATACGCCGGGCACCGCTGCCAGCTTGAGGAAGATTTCCTTTAGTTCCTGTTTCATGCACCCGCCTCCCGCGCTCAGGTAAAGGGGATACGTCGGGGGTGAACCGTTCGCGAACGGCGATCATGCTATCACCCGGGCGCGGGTAGGGTCGAACGGGGAAAAGGGAGACAGGTGGTGGGGTGTAGATTCCTCGGCTTCGCTCGGAATAACTATCTGGGCGCGGGTTAGACTTTTTAATTGAGTATGCGCGTCGAAGGGTCGATGCATTGGCGCGACGCGGGCTGGTTTTTTTGGCAGCCGGTCGGCTTGTGGTCGCGAAGCAAGGTAGATCAGCCGCTTTTGGGCAATAACGGAGGACGATGACTTGGAAACCTTGAAGATGGGGATCATCGGCTGCGGGAACATGGGCCAGAGCCACATCTCAACAATGAGAGGAATCGACTCGATATCAATCGCGGCGCTTTCGGATCCGGTGCAGGCAAACGTGACCGAGGCCGCGGCAATGGTGGACGGCGGCGCGGCACAGTTCGACGACTACAACGCGCTGCTGGCCGATCCGGGCGTTCAGGCCGTTGTGGTGGCAACTCCCAATTTTCTGCACGCCGAGGTGACCATAGCCGCGTTAGAAGCGGGTAAGGACGTTCTGTGCGAAAAGCCGATGGCGCTTACAGTCGACGACTGCGACGTGATGTGGAACACGGCGCAGAGGCTGGGCAGGAAGCTGATGGCCGGTCAGGTGCTGCGGCTGATGCATCCTTTCGTGGAAATGCGCGAGCTGATCGCCTCGGGAGAAATCGGGGAGCCGCGGTCGGCGAACATTGAGCGCATCAGTGGATCGTGGCTCTTCGCTTTCGCCAAGTCCGATACCTGGCGGATGAGCAAGAAGAAGACCGGAGGTCTGCTGTACGAAATAAACGCCCATGAACTGGACCTGCTGAGATCGGTGTTCGGCGAGCCGACGCAGGTCTATGCCAAGAGCGTGAACGTCGCAAACCCGAATCACGACTACGAGGACACCAATCTTGTGCTGGCGGACTTCGAGGGAGGTCAGTCGGCGACGCTGTACGGGTCGAGCGCCAGCGCGTTCGGCAGAACCACTGGAACTTTCTTTTGCACCGAAGGGAGCGTGACGTACCGGTGGGGATTCGACGAAGCAGACGCCCGCGCGCTGCGCTACCAGAAATTCGATGATGACGAGCCGACGCCGGTCGAGTTTCCCGATGATCACAGAGCCGGTCTGCGCTCGCAGGCACAGAGCTTCGCACAGTGGGTGCTGCAGGACGTGGACCCGGAAGTAACCGGCTGGGATGGACGGCAGTCGGTGGCGATGGCAGAGGCGGCGTATGAATCGGCGCGCACCAACCTACCCGTGAAAGTAAGGTAACGGGGGCGGGAAGGACGGAGGCGTATCGGTTTTCTCGAAGAGGCGGCCGGGGTGATGTCGCGGACAGCCGGTTGAGGGTGCGGGTGGGTAGTTGAAACTCGCCATGCCTAACGTGGGCGTGGAAGCGCGGGCGGCCGAACGGACCCTCTCGCTCGAAAACTTCGTCAGTGGGGCGAGCGACGGCATTGTGATCGTCGATTCACAAGGGCTGATTGTCGTTTTCAACCCGGCCATGGAGACGATAACCGGATGGCTAAGTGAAGAAGCGGTGGGCAAGGACTGCGACGAGGTTCTTCGCACCCCGTCGCTGCATCCTGGCGGTGGGAGCGAGGGGGCGTTACCGTTCAAAGAGGTGATGAAAAACGGTCAGTCCGGGCCTTACTCGGAAACCGTGTTGCTGCATCGCGACGGACGGAAGATCGACGTCGGCGCGAGCTGCTCCTTGGCGCCGTCGCCAGGGGACGAGCCGCCGTTCGCCGCCGCAGTCGTGCGCGACATCAGCGCAATCAAGGGAGCGGGGGGCGTCAAATCCGATTTCGTTTCGCTTGTGTCGCACGAGCTGCGCACGCCGCTGGCGCTTATCAAGGGATATATCGCGACGCTTCTCAAGCCTGAAGTGAAGCTCGACGCGAGTACGGAGCGTCGGTTCCGCGAAGGGATCAACGAGGCGGCGGACCGCCTGACTCTGATCGTCAATAACTTCCTGAGCGCATCGAGAATCGAGTCGGGTCTATTCAGGCCGCATTTGAAGGAAATCGACATCAGACCTGTGGTCG
>JAPOVO010000336.1 GCA_026708165.1 Chloroflexota bacterium
TGGGTCAAGGGCGCGGTCGCCCCTTGTCAAGTCTGTTCGGTGGCCCTTTCGCGGCCACAGCCCAGCATATACATTTGATCGGTATCGGCGGAATGGCGCTCAGCGGAATCGCGCGCGTTCTCCTCGAACGCGGCTACAACGTTTCCGGGTCCGACGTCTCCCCATCGAGCTATACCGACCGGCTGGTCGAGTCCGGCGCGGCGATCGCGATAGGACACGATTCAGCCAACGTCGAAGACGCCGACGCAGTCGTTTTCTCGGCGGCTATCGGGTCCGACAATCCGGAGCTGCGCAGGGCCGCCGAACTGGGCATCCCCATCATGCGCCGCGCCGAAATCGTTGGCCGTCTGATGGACGAAAAGTCCGGCATTGCCGTGGCCGGAACCCACGGCAAGACCACCACGACCGCGATGATCGCCTTAATCCTGGATAGAGCCGGACTTTACCCCGGTTATCTCATCGGAGCCGATTCCCGGGACCTCGGTGGAAACGCCCGCTGGGGCGCGGGCGAGCATCTGGTGGTCGAAGCCGACGAATACGACAGTGCGTTTCTCGAATACAACCCCGACGTTGCGCTTATCACTTACGTCGAGCCGGACCATCTCGACTATTTCGGTTCGGTAGAAAACATGGTACACGACTACTGCGCGTTCGCTGGCAGAGTCCATAAAGACGGAACGCTCTTGATCCGCAACGAAGGGCCTTTGGTGAAGTCCGTAGCCACCGACGCTTCCTGCTCCGTCTTGTGGTTCGGCGAGGAAGGCGATTGGAAGATCGAAGAGTACCGGCCGGCCGGGTGGTCCTCCGAGTTCACCGTCGTGGGACCCTCAGGCGCCGCACACCGCGTCCAGCTTGCCGTGCCGGGACTCCACAACGCCTACAACGCCCTCGCAGCTATCGCCGCTGCGAAGGAAGTTGGAGTTGACCCCCGGACGTCGGCAGGTGCTCTCGCCGAGTTTTCGGGAGTCGACCGCAGATTCCAGCTGCTCGCCCAGGCGCGCGGAATATCGGTAGTCGAGGAGTACTCCCACCACCCCACCGAGGTGCGAGCCTCCATCCGGGCCGCTCGCGCCATCCAGTCCGAGCGCTTGTGGGTCGTCTTCCAGCCACACCTCCGGGGCAGGACCGAAGACTTCATGGAAGACTTCGCAAGATCGTTCGACGGAGCCGATCGGGTGACAATCGCCGAGATCTTCTCCCCGAGCGGACGCGAGGGGGATTCCCGGATTTCGGGCCGCGATCTGGCTGCGGCAATCGGTGGAGAAACGACCACCTTTCAGCCCACCCTCGATGGCTGTTTCCGCGAGATTCAAGACTCCGCCCGGGATGGCGACCTCCTCCTCATCATGGGCGCGGGCGACATCAACTCTCTAAGCTGCTCCGTCGCGGACTGGCTTCGGACGTGATCACAGTGACCGTGCCGCTCGCCACCGAATGGCCATTCCAGCTAGACCTCAAACAGGGACAGCCCCTTTCCGCCCACACCTACCTCGGCGTCGGCGGTCCGGCGGAGAATTACGTTGAAGTCAGCCAGACTGCAGACCTGATCGCCGTGCTCGACCACTGCCACCGCCACGATATCCCGGTGCTTGTGATCGGAGAAGGCTCGAACCTGCTGGTGGGTGACAAAGGCGTGCGAGGTCTCGTTGTCCGCAATGTCTGCCGCGAGATCCGCGATCTGAATGACGGCCGGATACAAGCCGATTCCGGCGTCCTTATGGGAAGGCTCGCGCATTGGTGCGCCGCACGCGGATACGCGGGACTGGAATTCGGCGTCGGAATTCCCGGAACCGTCGGCGGCTCGGTTTTCGGAAACGCCGGATGTTTCGGGACCGAAATGGCGGACATCCTTGAATCGGCTGATGTCTGGACCGCCGGAGACTTGACCACCATGGACAACCAATCGCTTCAGTTCGGCTACAGATACAGCAAGCTCCGCCACACCGACGGAAACCCAGTCGTCGTCAGCGCCATTCTTCGCCGCCGGAGCGGCGATGCCGAAACCTCCAGACGCCGGATTACCGACCTCTCCCGCCGCCGTCGAGAAACTCAGCCTGCTGCGCGAAGCGCCGGGTCCGTTTTCAAAAACCCGCCGGGTGACTACGCCGGCAGCCTGATCGACCGCGCCGGACTCAAGGGACGGCGGCGCGGCCGCGCCGTGATTTCAACCAAACACGCCAACTTCATAGTCAACGAAGGCGGAGCCACCGCATCCGACGTTTGGACGCTGATCGAAGATGCCAAAGCCGCGGTGCGAGAACTCTTCAACGTCGATCTGGAGCTTGAAGTACGGCTCGTGGGCGAAGGGTTCGGGAAAGACCGATGATCGCCGACTTCATGCTCCGTTACGGATCAAAGTGGGTGGCCGCGGGCTTCGCCTTGGTCTGCCTCCCCCTGCTGGCATGGAGGCTCACTTCCCCCACCTTTCGCATCGACCGCATGGTCGTGGTTCACGACCCGAGTTCGTCACCCGCGCTTATCAACAAGACCGACTTGCTCTCGCATCTGGGTTGGGTCAACGGGGAAAACGTGTTCTGGCTCGATACGACCAAAGTTGCCGAGCAAGTTGAAGCCGACCCGGCCGTCCGGTGGGCCGCCGTCGAAGCAGGCATCGACGGCGAGTTGCGCCTGGTCGTCACTTACCGGCAGCCGGTCGCCAACTGGCAAGCCAATGGGGCCAGTTATCTCGTCGGAAAGGGCGCAATCCTGCTGGCCGAAGGCTCGGATAGCTCCCTGCCGCTGACAATTCATCAGATCGAAGGCGAACCCGTCAAGGTGGGGCAGCAGGTGAACCCCGACGCGCTCGAAATGGCCTACAAGCTCAACCGAAATCTCCCTGTAATGGGAATTCATCCGTCGGTGATCGCCTACTCCGCCACCGGCGGACTCGTCATCCGCGACAACGCGGAACGCGAGATCATATTCGGTCCGCCACAAGACCTGACCGCAAAGCTTGTCAGCCTCAAGGCAGTTCTCGACGATGTCGCCCGTCAGGGCGAACAGGCCGACCGAATCGACTTGCGCCCGCTCGACAGGCCCACCTACAAGATCCGTGACCGATAGACGAGACCTTCTCATTCACCGTCATTCCCGCCAAAGCGGGAATCCAGAGGCCGTGAGGCGCACCTTGTCGGTAGTTGGTTCATCTCTACAACCCCCGCCAGTTGGAAGTTACGCGAAGCTCCCTGGAAGCATGACTCAAGCTGCGTTAGCCGCTCGCACTGTACAAGTCGGTCGCGCCGGAGGAACCGTCTGATGCCAAAACGGGATATCGTCGTTGGACTGGACGTGGGCACCACCAAGACGGCCGTCGTTATCGGCGAGCTGTACCGGGAGTCGCAGCTTCACATACTCGGCATCGGTACTGCCCCCTCGCGGGGCCTTCGCGGCGGTCAGGTCGTCGACATCATACGCACCAGCGAAGCTATCGACGAGGCCGCGCTCAGAGCCGAGCGCGCGGCCGGCGTGCGGCTCGAAAAGGTCCACATCGGAATCGCCGGGGGCCATCTCGAATCCCACAGCGAGCGTGCGCAGCTCTCGCTTCAAAGGGACGAATATCGCGTCTACCCACGCCACATCAACGCCGTCGTGCGCGCCGCCGCGTCCGTGCCCCTGCCGGAACATCGCGAGGTCGTCGCAGTCATTCCCAAAACGTTCACGGTCGACTCGATGACCAGCATTGCCGATCCTCGAGGCCTCGCGGGCCGGTCCCTGCAAGTCGACGCCCACATCGTCACCGGCGCGGCCAATTCGATGCGCAATCTCGAACAATGTGTCGATGTCGCCCGAATTGGACTCGAAGGCCGCATCCTCCAGCCGCTCGCCTCGGCCGAGGCGTGCCTCACCCCCGAGCAGCGCCGCGCCGGGGTCGTGTTGATCGATATAGGCGGCGGTACTACCGACGTTGCCGTCTTCTTTGAAGAAGCCTGCTGGCATATCTCGGTCATAGACATCGGCGGTGAGTTGGTCACCTCCGACATTTCCCGCGGACTTGGCCTGCCCAGAGCCGTAGCCGAAGAACTGAAGACTCAGAACAGCCGGATCGATCCATCTGCTGCCGAGGACAACTCCGTCATCGAGGTGCCCGGATTCGACCGGGGCGCGCCAATAGAAATTCGACGCTGCGATCTCGCCGAAGTGGTCGAGGCCCGTATGGAAGAGATTCTCGTGATGGCAAAAGACGCCATCGTGCGGAGCGGTTACTACAACCTTCTCCCCGCCGGCGTAGTTTTGACGGGCGGCGGATCGCAGATTCAAGGGTTGACGAACCTTGCGGCCAAAGTCATGGACACCAGTGCCGCGCTCGGACGCCCCCCCGCCTTCTATGGCCTTAGCGAGGAGGTGCGTCAGCCGGAGTTCTCGACCGGCATCGGACTAGTCCTGGCCGGGCTCAAGACTCGCGTGACGGGGAGCTGGCTTCAGCGTGAGCCAACGGGAGTAAACGCGCTGATTGCCCGCGCCCAGGGGCGATTCCGCACGCTTCTTTCGCCCAAGCCCCGTTGGGAAACGGAGTCATAGCTGTTGTCGTTATGTGAACTTGACGTATTATGTAAACTCCCTATTTACAGGCGCTTTGTCTGCATTGATCCGGCCGAGTCAGATCACGCGCCCGGAATTCGCGTTCGATGTCCCGAAGTTCCAGAGAAAGGTCGATAAGGATCATGGCTGAGGAAACGCGCGGCGGCAGCAAAGTCACCCGCCTGACTACGTCCGGACGTGCTCGTCACGAAGCCGGTCCCGGCGCCGGCTCCCAACCCGGCATGGAGACTTTCGCGGCCATCAAGGTAATCGGAGTCGGCGGTGGCGGCGGCAATGCTGTCGATCGCATGATCCGCTCCAATATCGCCGGCCTCGAGTTCATCACCGTCAACACCGACGCGCAGGCGCTGATGCGGTCGCTCGCGCCGACCCGCATCCGTATCGGCGACAAGGCCACCAAGGGGCTCGGCTCCGGCGGCGATCCTAGTCTCGGCCAGAAGGCCGCCGAAGAGAACATCGAAGAGATTTCGGAGGCCCTGACCGGAGCCGACATGGTGTTTGTCGCGACCGGCATGGGCGGCGGCACCGGTACCGGCGGAGCGCCGGTCATCGCCGAGCTCGCCCAAGAACGAGGCGCACTCGCCGTGGCGGTCGTCACAAAACCGTTCGAGTTTGAAGGAGCTACGCGTGCCCGCGTCGCCGACGAAGGCCTGCAAGAGCTGCACGACCGCGTCGACACCCTCATCACCATACCCAACGACAAGATTCTGCAAATCGCCGACAAGAAGATGCCCATCACCGACGCCTTCCGGCTCGCTGACGACGTTCTCCGGCAGGCCATCCAGGGCATATCCGACCTCATAACCCAGCCCGGACTCATCAACCTCGACTTCAACGACGTGCGCGCCATCATGACGCAGGCCGGCACCGCGCTTATGGCGCTGGGCGAGTCCAGCGGTGAAAACCGCGCGGTTCAGGCTATCGAGGCGGCCTTGAACAGTCCGCTGCTCGACGTTTCCATCGACGGCGCGAAAGGCGTTCTCCTCAATTTCACCGGTGGGATGGACTTGAGCCTCTTCGAAATTAACGAGGCAGCATCTATCGTTTCGGAGGCAGCCGACCCACACGCCAACATCATCTTCGGCGCGGTCATCGACGAAACCATGGAAACCGACATAAAGGTCACCGTGATCGCCACCGGCTTCGAGGGATTGCGATCCGCCCCCGCCGCGCAGCGGCGCGACACACGGTTCGGCGGTGTCAGACAGCTCGGCATCGAGCCGCCGCGTTCGGGCGACCGTACCGAGTTGGACATACCGGCGTTCCTACGCCGCCGCGGTCGCGGATCGTCCGGCTAGCAACCTGCCCGACGCCCCTTCACCGTCATTCCGGCAAAACCCGGAATCCAGTCCCCTCTCCCTTGATGGGAGAGGGATAGGGTGAGGGTGAAATCTCCCCAGCCCGATGTGCCCCATCCGTCATCGCCGCGAAAGCGGGAAGCCAGTCGTCAACTAGTCGCCGCGCGTCCGCTTCCCGTTCGCCTACTCACCGTTTTGGCATTGACTCTCGACACAGATGCCCCGATCTGCTGGAAGGCCATGGCTCTCTCGCCCGTACCCGGCCACCCACGTTCCTAATAGCTACCAACTCCCCTTAAAATCCAATTGACATGAAGACCAAGGAGAGCGGACCCCGTGCAACCGAACCGGGGATTCACGAGTCCGTCGCGGCGCGTGTGCGAGCCGTAACCGACCGTGTAGCCCGCGCCTGCGAGCGCTCTGGCCGCCATCCTGATGCCGTCACTATCGTCGCGATCTCAAAGACATTCGACCTCGAGCACATTCGAGCTGCCGCGGCGGCCGGTCTGAAACATTTCGGCGAGAACCGCGTTCAGGAGGCCCAGCAAAAGGCCCCCTACGCCCCCGACGGCCTCACTTGGCACATGGTCGGCGGCCTGCAAAGAAACAAGGCGAAAGCCGCCGCGGGTCTCTTCAATATCATTCAGTCGGTCGACAGCCTGCGCCTGGCTCGGGCGATCGACCGCGCCGCGAGCGAAGAGATGCCCGTGCTCGTTCAGGCCAACGTTACGGGCAACCCCAGGCAGCACGGACTCGCCCCCGACGAAATCATCGACACGATCAGGTCAATCGACGCCGAGACGTCACTGAAGCTCGCCGGCCTTATGACCATCGCGCCATTCGTCGACGACGAGACAACCCTCCGGCGCAGCTTCTCCGACCTGCGCGACCTGCTCGAACGCGTCAGGGACGCCGTCCCCGATCAGCCGTGGACACATTTGTCGATGGGCATGACCAACGACTTCGAGCTTGCCGTCGAGGAAGGCGCGACCATCGTTCGGATAGGTAGGGCAATCTTCGGTGATCGGCGATAAAGTATCGCCAGTAGCTATGGATTGATGCGGCTCGGTCGAGCCGTTCGATAGGCAGGTTCCAGCGTGGCCCCGATTATTCACCTGGTCGTTTGGATCATCAACGCGTTGACGATCGTCATCTTCATCCGGTCGATCCTGTCTTGGTTTATCCAGGACCCCTATCACCCCGTGATGAAGTTGTTGATTGAGGTAACCGAGCCGATACTCCAGCCGCTCCGTCGGGTTATGCCCCAAACTCCGGGGTTCGACTTGACGCCGTTTGTGGCCATGCTGGCGCTGCAATTGCTCCAGCGAATCATCGTCAGCTTGCTCGTCGTCTGAAGGTTGACCGCAATCGATGCGCTGCTGGCGCGCGCCCGGATGAAATGCAACCGCTTTGAGGCAAAGCCTACCGCTGTGAGCGCTAGATGACCCGGTACAAGACCCCCCGGGGCGCCAGAGACCGGCTGCCGGAGGAACAGCATCTTTGGGATCGCGTCACTGGGGCTTTCGAGCGAGCCTGCCGTCTGCATGGATTCGGCCGTATCCAAACGCCGACCTTCGAAAGCGCCGATCTGTTCATTCGCGCCGTCGGTGAGGAGACCGACATCGGCTCCAAAGAGCTTTACACGCTCGACGACCGTGGCGGCGAGCATCTCGCGCTCCGGCCCGAAGGAACGGCCCCTGTCGTGCGCGCATACAACGAGCACGGCATGAAAGTTCGCCCGCAGCCCGTCCGTCTCTACTACTTGCAACCCCACTTCCGATACGACCGGCCGCAGGCTGGACGCTATCGCGAACACAACCAGATGGGAGCCGAAGTCCTCGGCGAGGCGGACGCTTCGGTGGACGTGGAAGTTATATCGCTCATCTGGGAAGTACTGATCGGTCTCGGCCTCACCGGGCTTGAGCTCGAAATCAACAGTATTGGCGACCCCGTCTGCCGCCCGGATTATCGCCGCGCCCTGCTCGACTACTACCAGGATCGTCTTCACGAGCTATGCCAAGACTGCAATCGTCGCTTCACATCGAATCCGCTGCGGCTCCTCGACTGCAAAAAGGACGGCTGCCTTCAGATCGCCGCGAAAGCGCCTCGCTCCATCGACTTCCTATGCGGCGATTGCTCCGACCATCTCGCCGTATTGCGCAAAGGCCTGGACGCGCTCGAAATCGACTACACGGTTAACCCAAGACTGGTCCGCGGACTCGACTACTACACGCGAACGGTCTTCGAAATCCTGCCTGCCGGAGGCGGGTCCCAGGGATCGCTCGCCGGCGGCGGTCGTTACGACTTGCTTTCCGAATACATTGGCGGCGACTCGGTTCCGGGCATGGGATTCGGTTCTGGCATCGAGCGCGTGATTCTGAATCTGCAAGAACAGGACCTGGACGGCGCTCCCGCCGCACGTCCCGACGCCTTCGTCGGGCCGCTGTCCCACGCCGCCAAGCCGGTCGCCGCCGCGCTTTCGTCCCAGCTCCGGTCCGTC
>JAPOVO010000103.1 GCA_026708165.1 Chloroflexota bacterium
TCACTCCCCACGTCAAAAGATCGATCCTGTCCCCGCCCATCCAACACTCCATCCAAACTCCCGCTATCCTTGACCCGCTCCCGAATTCCTCCGCTTCGCGACATCCGGAACCGCCGGATTGACCGGAGCGGCCAGACAATGGACATCGTCGCTCATGCCCGACTCACGCCCCAACATCATCCTCATAATCACCGACCAGCAGCGCTACGAGACCATCGGCGCGCTCGGCTTCCCGCACGTCGAAACGCCCAACCTCGACCGGCTCGTTCGCGAAGGCGTTAGCTTCAGTCACTGCTTCATTAACGCCCCCTCATGCGGACCCGCCCGCGCGAGCCTCTTCACCGGATATTCGCCCCACAACCACGGCGCGCAGCGCAACAACGATCCCTGGCCCCGCACCTGGGTCGAGTCCCTGCGCGATTCTGGCTATCACTGCGTCAACATCGGCAAGATGCACGCCGATCCCTACGGCGGCAGGCACGGATTCCACGAGCGCCAGGTCGTCGAGAACAAGCAGCGCCGCGCCGCCGAGGTCCAGTGGGCCGGCAACCGCCACGTATTCAACGACGAGTTGGACAAGGCCCTCTGGGCCCGGGGACACACCCGCCTCGAAAAAGACTACTTCCGCACTCTGCCTGAGTTCGAGACCAGCCTCGGCGCCTACGACTGGCACCTCGACGACGATCTGCATCCCGATTTCTTCGTCGGCGATCTCGCGTTGCGCTGGCTCGCCCAGGCCCCGCCGATGGACGACGAGCCGCTATTCCTCCAGATCGGATTCCCCGGCCCGCACCCCCCTTACGATCCCATCAAGCGGTACGCCGAGCCGTATATGGACCGCGATCTGCCGGTACTGCCCGTCACTCAGGAGGAGATGGACGCCCAGCCCGAGGCCGTCAAGGCCCTCCGCGACGCGCACGTACGGCGCGACGCCGACTCCGTCGCCTTCCGTCCGGACGCGCCCATGAGCCGCCGCCGTCGCCAGCGCGCCTACTACCTCGCCAACATGACGATGATCGACGAAAAGGTCGGCCAGATCCTCGACGCGCTCGAAGACCGGGGGCAGTTGGAAAACTCCGTCGTGATCTTCACGTCCGACCACGGCGACTGCCTCGGCGATCACGGCCTCAGCCAGAAATGGAACATGTACGACGCCTCGGTCCGCGTTCCGCTCATCTTCTGGTCGCCGGGCCGGTTCGAGGGCGGACGCACGGTTGACAGCCTGCAGCAGTTATTCGACGCCGGACCCACTATCCTCGAGCTGGCCGGCATCGAGCCGCCCGCGGGCTTCGAGGCCGTGTCGCTGCTCCCGGATTTGGAAGGCCGCGAGAACCCGTCCCCGAGAGAATACGTCTACTCCGAGCACGCCCGTGACACGGTCAACGAAGGCGTCGAGTTCGAGATGATGATCCGCAGCAAGGAGTGGAAGCTGGTCGAGTTCTTCGACCCGTCAGGCGGTCAGCTATTCGATCTCGTCAACGACCCCGACGAACTGAACGATCTCTGGAACGACCCGGCGCACGACGCAATCAAGCAGCACCTCCGCGAAGTCATGCACACCTGGTTCGTAACAAGCACCACCAGGGCCGCCGGCTGGCGCAACGAACCCCGCTACGGCTGACGTCCTACTGCTCCACCGCCCGGACCGTCCCTCGGTGCGACCGGCCTGAAACACAGCCCGACCTGTCGAAAATCAAGCCCTCGGACGCCGCCTCGCGGTCCGGGCGCTAGACGGTTTGCGGAGGCTCGCTTTCCGGCCGTTCGGTTTCCCGAATTCTCGACTCCTCACGAATGCGCGGTCGCTCGAGGACCGCGGACGCATGAGCGTCGTGACGGCTGACCACCGTCGCCTCTAGCAGCAGCGCAACTTCGTCTTCCACGATCTGGGCTTCCACGGGCGTCAGATCGTGCGTCATTACCTGGATCCTCGCGCGCTTGGAGTTTCGGTAGATCGTTACTTTGACCGGGGCGAGCGTACTACCGCGAATCGGAGACTCGAATGAAATCGTCCCGTCCCACTGGCGAACCGCGCTCGACTCGGCAGTTCGTTGCAAATCGGGCATCCGGGTCTTGAGCTTCTCTTCCATGCGGTCCAGCAGCGCGGGGACTATCGTCGTGGCCGCCACCGCTATCGCCGCGATACAGAAGATGCAGGGCATCAGACCAGTCTCGGCGAGCGCGCCGCGAACGCGCTTTCGAAGTCGTTTGGCCCCACGAACACCTCCTGGCCTTGCGGCGTCCTCATCAGCGCCTGGATCGCCGCCTCCTGGCAAAGCGACTTGATGTCGGCTCCGCTCAACCCCTCAGTTTCGTCGGTCAATGTCACGGGATCGAACCCCTCCCTAAGCGGCATCTTCGAAGAAAACATCTCCAGCAGCGCTGCGCGATTGCCCGCGTCCGGCAGGCCGACTTCGATCTGCCGCCCCAGCCGGCCGCCGCGAAGCAAAGCCTCATCGATCATGTGCCTGCGGTTGGTCGCTCCCAAAACGAAGATACCCGGACCGCTCCCTAGTCCATCGATCTCCTGCAGCAGTTGGTTGACCACTTGATCCATACTTGAGCCAAAGGCGCTCATTCCGCCCCTGCTCGGCGCTATCGCGTCGATTTCGTCCAGGAAGATTATCGACGGCCGGTGCTCCCGCGCCCGCGCGAATAGCCGCTCGACATTGCGTTGCGACTGCCCGAGCCACTTCGAGACGATATCCGAACCCGTAACCGGATAGAAGCTGCACTTGGCCTCCGCCGCCAGCACGCGCGCGATCATCGTTTTCCCGGTTCCCGGAGGGCCGTACAACAACGCCCCGCTCGGCGGTGCGATTCCAAGTTGACGAGCGCGCTCGCTGTCCTCGATCAGCTTTTGAAGCTCTTGGAGTTCCCGCTTCGTGTGCTCCGGGAGAATCAGGCTGTCCCAGCTCCACGATTCGGAGCTTGGACGGTCCTTGCCGCCTCGTCCCCTGGTGGTCGTTTCGAGCAGCTCTTGGGTTATCGCGCTCGTCTCGCTCCCCTCCCGCAGGTCGGCCAGCACGTTCAGCGCTGAGGTGTTCACGATGTCCGCTATCGCCGCTGCCGACAGCCCTTCCGCGAGCCTCGCCAGCTCGTCCACGTCGATATCTTCCGCCGTGGGCCGGCCCGATAGCTGCGCCTCGAAAATCGATGCCCGCGCCGCGCTGTCTGGCATGTCGACCCTGATCCGCCTGTCGAATCTGCCCGGTCGTATGACCGCGGGATCGAGCTGGTCGATGTGGTTAGTCGCCGCGACGACGATCACCTCCGGACTGTCCCGCACGCCTTCAAGGCTCCGCAGCAGTTGCGTCAGCGATCGAAGGTCGTCGCTCGACCCGGGCGTGTCGTCCCGGCGAGTCCCTATGGCGTCGAACTCGTCGAAGAACATGATTACCGGAACGTTTGCTCTGGCTACGTCGAATGCGCGTGCGATTTTCTTCGCGGACTCGCCGCGAAAAGAGCTTGTCAGCTCCACGCTGCCCAGCGACAGGAAGTTGCAGCCATACTCTCCCGCCGCGGCCTTGGCCAGGAACGTCTTCCCCGTGCCCGGCGGCCCGAACAGCAGGATGCCGTTGAACGCGACCTTGAGCTCCAGCGCCTCGCCCGGAAAGGCCAGTACAAGACCCACGGTATCCCGAAGCTGCTGCTTGACCGATTCCATCCCTCCAACGTCATCGAACGTCGGACACTCGAAGGGCGTGACAATCTTGAAGTCCTCATCGGCATCGGCGGCAACCGCGGGCGATGCCGTCGCCGGGACGCCCCCGGTCCGCGCGGGCGCTTGACTGACGGGCGGGCCGGGCGGCGGCGGCTCCATCCCGATTGCTGGCTTTGGCGCGTCCGCCGTCGCCGGTTCCGTCGCCTGTGGCACTGCCGACGCTGCCGGCTGTGACCCGTCCTCGGTTTGTGCGAGTCGCGCGCCGCTGGGACGCAGCAGCCGCCATCCGTACAACCACGCGAGCGCCGAACCGCCGCCAATGATCGTCAAAGCCGCAAATGACGCCGCGTCGCCCCCGCCGGAGGCGGCCCCTAAAACGACGAAAAGACCGATAACCGCAAGGTATACGGCTATGCATCGATACATCCAGAGCCACCGTTGGTGGCGATTCCACCCCGGCGCAACCCATATCAACACGCTTCCGATCACGGTTGCGCAGGCGACGCCAACGACCGGTCTGGCCGCGAAGACAGCTTTTACGCCTCCGCGCGGTTCGCGTCGCGCCAGTTCGCGACGCACCTGACTACTCGGCGCCCATCGCATAACCGCCAAGAGGATTCCCAGCAGCGCGAAGAAACCCGTCGCCCAGTCCTCGAACGCCTTCACAAAGCCGATATGAGGCCATACACCCAACGGCTTTATGCGGTCGGTATTCCTAACCCTCTTCAGCGTTTGGCTGTCAAGCACCAGCACGCCTACGATTCTGTCGTGATCCCACAATGAGTACAGCACCCAAACCGCCCCCCCGACGGCGTCTTGGACCTCCACGCCCGCCAGAGTCCGAGACTTGTAGGACGGCCTCTCTTCCCAGACCGCGTCCAGGACTCTCTGGGGAATCGCATCGTCTCTCAAGTTGGCGTGCGCAAAATCACCGGGCCCTTCCAACGGAAAACCGGGATTTCGCAGAAAATAGACCGCGGCGCAGACGTACGCCGCAAGCACTACCAGTGCTAGCACCAGATAGCCGCGCTTCAGGCGGCTATGCCGTTCGACGGGGCTCAGATTCTCGTCCCCGGCTAGGAGGTTGCGAACGGGAAACGACGCCCCGCCGAAACGCTGGCTCTCCGTTCCCATGTCCCGCAACCAAATCTATGCCGAAAACTCTCGGCTATTAGGTTAGAGCAACCCGTCGCCCCGCGCCGTTCTCACTTATTCGTCGTGAACTTGCCCAAAACCCCTCGTCCTGAGCTTGTCGAAGGGTCGAACGATGAACAGCGCCCAGGTCAGGCGTCTATCGAATCCGACGGAATCCGCCTCGCTCGGCAAGCGCCGTCATTTCGCCTGAACAGTCAACCTCAGTCGGTAACCGCCAGCGCCTCGATTTCCACCAGCAGCGACGGCAGCACCAACTCCGCCTTCAAGGTGGAGCGGGCCGGCGGGGCACAATTGAAGAACTCGTTGTAGACAGTGTTCATCCCCTTGTACAGGCTCATGTCCGAGATGAACACCGTCGTCTTGATCACGTCTTGCATCGAAGCGCCGGCGGCTTCCAGAGCCGTCTTGATGTTTTCGAGCACCGCGCGCGTCTGAGCTTCGATATCCCCCTCTCCCACCACGTTGCCCTCGGTATCCAGCGCCACCGCCCCTGCGGTGGCCACGATCGAGCCTTTCCTCACCACTTGGCTGTAGGCGGCGAGCGGCGTAGGCAGTCCGGGCGGGTTGATTCGTTGTGCGTCCAATGGAGACCTCCCTCGTTTTCGGGCTAACTGCGACGCGGCCCGCCATCCTGGCGGACATTAGATTACCGAAGCCCACCGGCGAATGGTAAGAGCGGCCCGACCGGTAACAGGGGCACCAAACGCCGCGACCATACACCCGCCGGCCTATGTAAACTCACCCTCGCGATCCGACACTCCCGGCAATATCAGCTGCCGATTCGCGGCAGTCCCGTCGCGCATTTATCATCTTGACGAACTAGTCCCCGCTATATCCGGCTGGGAACGCAGCCAGGTTCCGGGCCCCTTCGGGAGGATGTCTAACAATGCGCAGCGCGCGGCAAGTATTCGACGATCATTGGGACGCCGTTCTATCCGGCGACATGGACCGGATCCTCGCGGACTACGCGCCGGACGCCGTATTCGTTCAGCCCGGCGCGGTCGCCCGAGGACACGCCGGAATACAAGGCGTGTTCGAGGGAATCGGCGAAAACGTCGGCGAGATGGCCTTCAGTCAGGATTCGGTATCAGTCGGCGAATCGATGGTCCTCTTGGAGTGGAGCGGCCAGGGCGCCGGCGGCCGCAGCGCCGGCGGCGTCGACTCGTTCTACATTGAAGATGGGTTCATTCGCTATCAAACGTTGACCTACTCGGTTAACGAAGGTTAGGCGCCGCGGAGCCGCGGCCGCACACCCAACCATAGGGAGGATTCAATAATGGCGGAGTTTGAAGGCAAGGTAGCCATAGTTACCGGGGCGGCGATGGGCATAGGCCGGGGCATAGCCGAGGCGTTTCTCGCCGAAGGGGCCTGCACCGTGCTCGCCGATATCGACGGCGCGGCGGCCCACGCGACCACCGGCGAGATTGGGGGCGACGAAGGCAAGTATCTGGTCGTCGAGTGCGACGTAGCAAAGACCGACGACGTGAAGCGGCTCATTGACGCCACAACCGCAGAATTCGGCGGTCTTGACATCATCGTCAACAACGCAGGCATTCAGCCGCCCGGTTCTTACCTGAAAGTCGAGGACATGCCCGAGGAAGCCTGGGACCGCATCATCGACGTCAACCTCAAGGCCCACTACCTCACGGCGCGATTCGGGATCCCGGAAATCAGAAAACGCGGAGGCGGCAGCATCATCAACATCGCCAGCGTCCAGGGTCTCCAGTCTATGTCGCGCGTCTCGGCGTACGCCGCCAGCAAGGGCGGTGTATTGTCATTGACCCGGCAGCTTGCCCTCGACTACGCCGCCGAGGGGATTCGGGTCACCGCTGTCTGCCCTGGCACCATCGATACGCCGCTCGTCGAGGAGGCGGCCGAGGGTACCGGAGCCGGCCTCGAGGAGCTGAAGAAGACTTGGGGAGAGGTTCATCCCATCGGGCGCATAGGCCAGCCGTCCGAAATCGCCGACGCCGTGCTGTTCCTGGCCAGCGACCGGGCGTCGTTCATCACCGGAGAATACCTCTGCGTTGACGGAGGCATGATGGCCCTCGGAGCGTGGGCTGGCTCTCCCGCGGACTTCTAGACCGATCGGGGCGGGCATAATCACCCCCGGACGCCGGCCATGAGTCCCGCGCCGCGTCTCTGCTATTTGGCTCGCTGTGCCGGCGGGTAGGAAGTACGAACCCGACGATGAGGTGCCCACGCTGCAACGGACTCATTGACCGCGGCGCTCGGTTTTGCCCGCGCTGCGGGGAGCCGCTCGCCGGCGGCCTGTCCGCGCGAGACACGATCGCCAATCCCTTCATGATCCTGAAGACGCGATGGGTCTTTCCCTGGGCCGTGCTGGGGTTCATGCTTGCTGCGGTCGTTCTTGTGATTGCTTCGATGGACTCGGACGACGAACCAACCGATCCGGCTCTCTTCCTGATAGTCCTCAACGTCTTGTTTGGCGCCATCGCCGTCTGGATGTTCCTGAGCTTCCGCAGCAAGGGAATCGACATCCGCCGGTTGATCGGGCGGCTGCCCCAAAACTACAACTGGTTTCCGGTGATCGGGATATTGCTCGTCAACATGGTGTTCTCGCTCGGGTCCGTAATAGTAGTAGGTGCCTTGATAGCCTCGGCGTCCGAACCGGTGGCAAGGTCCCTGGAGACCGAACCCATCATCCCCAACACTCCCAACCCCACATTGCTCATCGCGTCGATAGCCACGGTTGCAGTGCTGGCGCCAGTATTCGAGGAGCTGTTTTTCAGGGGAGTCCTTATCAACCGCTGGGCCGTCAAATGGCGGCTCGGGATCGCGATTGTTGCTTCGGCCCTGCTGTTCGGAATTCTGCATCTCATCGCCATTGGCGGAGCGTTCATGTTCGGGACCATCGCCGCGCTTCTCTACATACGGACCCGCACGCTGCTGGTTCCCATGGCCATGCACGTCGTCAACAACTCGCTGGTTACGTTGGCCGTACTCGCCAGACCCGCCGAAGATGGGCAAGCTGCCGCGAGCACAGCCAGCGCGGTCGACGTGCCCACAACGGTCTTCGGCCTCGCGCTGCTTGTTATCACCCTTCCCATCCTGGTCTGGTATCTCCGCAAGAACTGGCCTCGCCGCGATGAGCCGCCCCCCTATGAAGCGTCCGGCGTCGAACCATCGCCGGTACAAGCCGCTAGCCTCTGACGATGAGTCACTCGACGGCGAGCTCGGACGGGCGCGGCACACTTGCAGACCGTCCCGGACCGGCGCGACCGTCCGTTTCGCACGATCTCTGGGGACCAACCTCAGTCCCGAACTCCGCGATTCCCGGTGAGGAACGCAGGGGCTTCAAGGAGACGGGTTAGGTGATTCGCTGCGCTGATTGCGACGGCCTGATCGTTAGTGACAGTTGGTTTTGCGGGCGCTGCGGCGCTCTGGTTAGCCGTGGCCACTTTCGTATCTACAC
>JAPOVO010000459.1 GCA_026708165.1 Chloroflexota bacterium
GTCTGGCCCCCGTCGGACACAACACAAACCGCCCCCCCGGCCGCGCACTCCGGGGCGGTTGGGAAAGCGAGGCTTTCCAGTCCCTGGTCGATGCAATCGGTCCGTAGACTTGCTCACCAGCTCCAAGGGCTGTTGTCATGCGGCTGTCGGGAGACGAAGGGGACGTCCGGGACTTCAACTGTCAATCATCCCGAAACACGCTGAATATCCGCAACTGGGCCACTGAGAGAACCAGAATTATGAAGAACAGGATGTAACCGATAGCGGAAGCGTACGTGAACTTCGCAAAACTGAAAGCATTGTTGAACAAATAGACCATCGACATAAGCCCACGGTCCCCCGAATTGCTGAGAAGCAGATATGGCTCGGCAAAGAGATTGTAGGATCCGATTATGGACAGTATCACGGTGAAGAGAACCACGGGCTGTATTTGCGGGAACGTTACGTACCTGAATACCGCCCAGTGCCCGGCGCCGTCGATGCGCGCCGCTTCCTCGATGTCCTTACTCGCGTTTTGCAGTCCGGCGAGATAGTACAGGCTGTTAACTCCGGTCCACTTCCAAAGCCCCATAACCACCAGCGCCGGAATGACGAAGCTACCGTCCTGTAGCCAGCTGATTCTCTCGAACCCGAGCGGCTCAACGATGTAGTTGTTGAGCAATCCGTACCTGGTATCGAAAACCAGAGCGAAGATCACCGCCACTACGACACTAGACGTTAGCAGGGGCACGAAGAACGCTATTCGGAATACGCCCTTCATGCGAAGCGTCGGCGAATGAAGGATAAGCGCCAGAATCAGCGCTGCGGGGAGGATGACGAAGATGCTGCCAAGCCCGTAGTAGGTGGTGTTCCAGAGCGAGTGCCGGAATCGCTCATCGAGAATGAGGTCGATGTAGTTCTGCAACCCCACGAAGGGGCGCTCGGCCACCAGTCCTACCTGGTGATGCAGGCTGAGGTAGAAGGCGTAAATGACGGGGAATAGACCAAAGATGCTGAACCAAATGAAGAACGGCGCTGTGAATATGTATGGCGCTGATCGTTTCTGCAGGCGATCCCGGTTCAATACGCCTGGCCTCCAGTTAGTCCGTCAAGTCTTGGCCGTGATACGTCAAGCACAGTCGTAGTTGTACAACCCCACCGGTGAGCCACGCCGCGATAACCGCCGTGGCTCACCGGCAAGGTGCTAAGCGCTAGCCGCCCTTGGCGATAATGTCGCGGACTTCCGCCGCGGCCTGGGTCAGCCCCTCTTCCACGCCGATCTTCCCGTCGAGAACGTCGGGGAGAATCTTTGATTCCCAGACGTCGCGGAGTTCGGGCCTGAACGGATGCTGGTGCTGCGCGGGCACTCGCCTGGCGACGAACTTGAAGACTTCAGTCAGGTCCTGACCACCGTAGTAGGGGTCGGCGAATGAGATCTCGCTGCTCTCCATCGCGGGCAGATAGGCCGGGAACTGGCTGATGTCCTTGTAACGGCGAACGCTGCCGTCAACGGTCAGCATTCCGAACTTGATGTATTCCCAAGCCTCTTCAACGAACTGCGTGTGCGTGGTGATCATTATGCCGGTACCGCCCCAGCAACTCGTGTCGGTCATGGTGGGATCACCGGCCCACAACGGCAAAGGCTGCGCTCGCCACTTTCCTTCGCCTTCGGCCCCGACGTTGTCGCGCAGAAAGTCCGCTATCCAATCAGCTCCGACGGTCGTTGCGTGGTGCTCTTCCTTGAACGCCCCCCACATACCAGGACTCCACGGCTCGGCCCGATCGGCGATTCCGCCTTCGGCCCGAAGATCCTCCATCCACTGCATGGTCTCGATCAACACAGGATCGTCGAGACCGACTTCCCCGTCTGCCGTGAAGTAGTCGCGGTTACGCTGGCGGAACATCGGCTCCATGGGCATCGGCAAAGCGCCCGTACCGGTGCCGGTAATCAGCGTTTCTCCGCCTGACGCGCTCTTCATCCTTTGTCCCGACTCGACGAAGTCGTCCCAGGTGGCCATTCCCGCTTCCGGGTCGATTCCGTATTTCTCGAAAAGGGATAGGTTGTAGTACATCACGACCGGGGTCAGAGCGTACTCCACGCCGTAGGTCTTGCCCTCCCATGTGTAAAGAGCTTGCCTCGACGTGACTAATTTGTCCCAATACCCTTCTCGCGTGAGCATGGGCTTGAGATCGACCAACTGAATATCGCCCTTGAGATATCGGCCCATCGGCCCTTGCTCGATATCCACCATGTCGGGAGCGCCAACGCCCGTCTGCAGGGCAACCGACAGCTTGTCCCAAATCTCGGAGACTCCAACCCACTCGGTCTTGACGTTCGTTTGGGCGGCGAACAGGTCGCCATTGGCTTTGTGCCATCGCGGAAGGTGGGCAAACGTCCAACCCGTCAGGGTGACGGATCGCAGTTTAGGGGCCACCTCGACCGTAACGATTTTCTCTACGATCTTCTCTTTTTCGACGACCTTTTCTTTTTCGACGATTTGGGTTACTACCCGCTCGACTTCGACTTCGACCGGCTTCTCGACTTCTACGACTCTTTCTTTTTCAACGACCTGGGTGACGACCTTCTCGACCGGCACCTGCTGCGTTACGACCTTGACGACCTCTTGCGTGACCACCTGAGTCTCACCGCATCCTGCGAGGGCAGCGGTGGCCGCTCCCGCGGCGCCAATAGCTCCGAAGCGGAGCAGGTCTCGTCTGCGTAAACTACTGGGCTGCTTCATGCGATCCTCCCTAAAGAACACACCATCGGACGTCGGTACCGTTGGGAACCGTCCCTAAGCCCTCTCGACAACTACGGACTGCCGCGTAGACTCGACACCCAAGGTTGTCGCTGACGGAGGCTTAGAAACTCAGTATCAATCCGTCATAACTGGGTACGATAGGTACATCATCTGGTACTGTCAATTCCAGACCCTGGGGCATCCACAGTCGGCCCTCTGAGGCCGCCGTCGAGATACCGGCCATTTGCCATTCAGTCCCAATAGAAGAGCGAGCAACCGCCGTCGACAAGCAGCACCGAACCTGTCATATGGTCGGAGTCCTCGGAGCATAGGAATGCCGTGGCTTTGGCGACTTGCTCGGGCGTCGAAAGCTGTCCCAGCGGTATGACGCGCTCGGCCTGGGCTCTAAAGCTGGGATCATCTCTCATCACTTGCGCGGCCAGACCCGCATCTACGATCCCCGGGGCTACGACGTTCACGAGAATCCCCTTCGACGAAAGCTCCCTCGCCATCGACTTGGCTAGCATTTTGACTCCCGCCTTCGACACCGAATAGGCGCTGTCCTCAGGCCATGGAATGTCGCCGACCCAGGATCCCGTAAAGATGATCCTCCCACGCGTCCCCCTGCTCACCATCAGTCGCGCAGCCGTCTGACCTACGTTGAAACACCCGGTCAGATTGATATCAAGATGCTGATGCCATTGCTCCTGGGTCACGTCCAAAAAGGGAACGGGGATCACGATTCCGGCGTTGCTGACGACAACGTCGAGTGGATCAATCGCCGCGAGCACTGATTCAACGCTGGATCGATCGGTCACGTCGACCTGCACATAGTCTGCCTTGCCGTTGGCTGATACTCGGTCTACCCAGTCCGATGCCTCGTCCGGACTCTTTCGATCTAAGAGCGTCACCGTCGCCCCTCTCCGGCAGACCTCCGCTCCCATTGCCGCACCGATGTCTCCGGCGCCGCCCGTAACGACTACGTTCAGGTCTCTCAGGTTGTCCACGGTTGCCTCCTTCCGGTTTGCACGATCAGAAATCTACTAATTCTCATCCGAACTGTGCGACGACGTGTACTCGTCATATACGAGGGTGGATCAAATTGCCTCATTCAGACTCCGCGAGTATTCCCGTACCGCCTGTACGACCAATCTCGACCTTGCCGATCTAGATGGATAATCTACGCACGCGGGGCTGCTGTGAAGGATCGGCGTATTGGATTCCGCACCAAAACAAGAAAACGTCGCTGCCTTTGCTGATAACTCAAGCTGGTCATGAGCACGGTTACTTACGGCGGTTACAAACTAAGGCTCGGGAGCGCCTTATCCAAAGAACGGGTCTTTGGCGTGGCGGCGTTCGTCACTCTGCTCACCCTGTTTCTGATATTTAATCGGCTGCCAAAGCTCGACATCGTCGAAACGGACCTCGCAGCGGCGGCTTCACCCACCCAAAGATGCTTTCAAGGCTTTTGCGTCGATGCGAACCCGGAGTCTTCCCTGCTCAGCCGCGTCTGGAGTTTCTCTCTCAGCTATTTGCAGATCGTTTCGGTCGGTATGGTGTTCGCCTTTCTCGTCGCGGGTCTGACTGAAACGTTCATTCTCCCCCAAGGACGTTTGCCGGGCGTTCGGGGCGCCGGATTTCGATCCGCCATCAAGGGGATCGCTATGGGAATGCCAATGACGCTCTGCTCCGCCTGCATAGTTCCCTTTTCGTCTGCCTTGCGCCGGAAGGGAGCTGACGTTTCCGCCACCATAAGCACGGTTCAGGCGTCATCAACTCTAAACCTGCCGGCCCTCATCATGGTCGTGGTCGTGTTCGCCCCAATGATCTCCGGCTCACGAATAGCCCTTAGTTTGCTCGGCGCGCTCGCCTTGGGGCCCATGGTCGCTCTGGTAACTGATCGGCGGCGCGAGAGGCCCGCTAACGGTGCCGGGCGGAAAGGCCTTGCGCACGTCCAATACCCAACCTGGGCAGATGTCTTCACAACCGGAGTCAAGGACTGGATGATGGCCAGCTTTGGATATCTGCTGAGGTTGGGTCCCGTTATGGTCTTGGCGGGCATCGCCAGCGGATTCGTAATTCAGGTGCTAAATCCCGACCTGGTCGAGACTTATCTGGGCGATCACCTGCTCGGCGTTGTTATCGCCGCCTTGGTCGGCGTCTTGATCAACGTCCCCCTTATGTTTGAAATTCCCCTTGTGGCTGCCCTTCTGATGGTCGGGATGGGAACAGGCCCGGCCACCGCACTGTTGTTTACCGCGGCGGCCGGCGGTCCCATAACGTTTTGGGGGCTCGCTCGCGTGATGCCACGGAGAGGCGTAGCCGCCTTGGGTATCGGAACATGGGTGCTTGGAGCGCTTGGCGGCATGGCTATCCTGGGCTTCGGCGCGCTGTCACCCTTAGCCGACCTCGGAGATGTACCGGGACTTGCCAATCGACGAGCAGCGTCTCTCGAAACCGGTCAGCGCTCGGAGACGGCTGGCGTACCACTCCGGTTTCCGCACTTCGTGGACGTAACTGCCTCATCCGGAATCAGCTATGTGCAGTACCACCTCAAGCCGAACGGTTCATGCCTGCTGGACGGCGGAATCGGCAATAGCGCTGGGCGCGGTCAGTACTGCAGTCCCGAGCGCATGAGCGGCGGGGCGGCCGCAGCAGACTATGACAACGACGGCCTGGTTGATCTGTTCGTCACCCGCCTCGATGCCCCCGACATCCTGTACCGCAACGTGGGTCACGGGAAGTTCGAGGACCGGACCGAGGCGGCCGGATTGGCCGAATTCGACCTGAGGTCAAATGGCGCGCTGTGGTCCGACATCGACAACGACGGCGACCAGGACTTGTACGTCACCACGATTGCCGACAAGCGCTTCTATCTATTCATTAACGATGGAAGTGGTCGCTTCACCGAGGAAGGTACTGAGAGAGGGGCAGCTATCGCGACGGACGAGCTCCACATCGGTTATAGCGTTGCCACGGGCGACTACGATCGCGACGGCTGGCTTGATTTGCACGTCACCGAGTGGGGCTCGGACTCGGTAATGTCCGAGAGTGCGCAGTCCCATGCTCGCCTTCTGCGGAACCGTGGGGCCGAGGCCCCCGGATACTTCACGGATGTCACCGTAAGCGCCGGAGTTCAGCTTGATGATGTTGAGTACCAGGCGCTCGGCGATCCGGATTCCAACCCTATGCTCTCGCTTGCCGACGGCGCCGGACTACGAGGTCCCTTCGCTTTCGCCTCCGCGTTTACCGACCTGGATGGAGACGGCTGGCCCGATCTCGCAATCGCGTCTGACTTCGGCCAGTCACGCCTCTTCTGGAATAACCGCGACGGCACGTTTACCGATGGATCCGTGGCGGCCAGAATCGGAACCGATCGCAATGGCATGGGGTCCACGTTCGGAGACTATGACGCCGATGGCGATCTCGATTGGTTTGTAACTTCGATCATGGATCAGGCGGCGAACTGCGAGAAGATTCTTATTCAGGACGAGTCGGCCAGAATCAGTCTTGGCTGCCGCTCGGATGACACGACCGGCAATCGGCTGTACCGCAACGACGGAAACCGCTTGTTTTCCGATGCCACCGACTCGGCGGGAGTACGCGACGGAGGCTGGGGCTGGGGGGCGGTTTTCCTTGACTACGATAACGACGGCGACTTGGATCTCGCCATGGTCAACGGCATGGCGCACTCTGCAGAGCCTTCCGCGTCGGAATTCGAGCCGTCAAAGCTATGGCTGAACGACGGCTCAGGCGCCATGACCGAAGTTGGAATTGAATCCGGTTTGCCGCATCTCGACCCAGGCAAGGGGATTCTCACGTTCGACTATGACGGCGATGGAGATTTGGACCTGTTCATCGTCAACAATGGCAGCACTCCGCGGCTTTACAGGAACGACGGCGGCAATGCCAATTCGTGGCTGCGCATTCGCCTCGTTGGAACGAACTCGAATAGCAGCGGCATCGGAGCCAAGGTTTCCGTAACACCGCGCCTTGGTGAGACGTCTCAGATTCGTGAGGTCGGCGTGCGGAGCCATTTCCTTGGTCAAAGCGAACTCACAGAGCACTTCGGACTGGGCCCAGACTTAGCCGAGGTCGCGGAAATTAGGATTTGGTGGCCTCGGACCGGACAAGAGGTGATTCTCCGAGATGTTCCCGCCAACGAAACAATCGTAGTTCACGAAGGTCAGGCGGGATAGACCCTCGAATCCTCATTGCCTCCTAGTCGATAGCCGGCCTGCTCGCCTAACTATGTCGGTCTCGCGACCATCGGGATCGTCCCAATAAGAAAAGTTGACCGTTGACGGTCAATAGCCCCGTAAGCAATGCGGCCGTATGGAGGCTTGAGTTCCGCTCGCCTTTGAGCTTGGATAGCTCCCCGGTCGCAACTCCCGCCATCTCTTCGTACTTCACCCGCGGCACCTCAACATGCACGTCAATTCGATCCGGAAGCGGACCCGAAATCCGCCTCCGGTAACGCGTGATTTGCGATTGCGTGCATGTGCACTCTCTGCGCGCGTCTCCCAGATATCCGCAAAGGCACCCGTGCAGGTATTCGCTGCAACCTCCGGCGCGTCTTGGTCCCTTAAGACGCTCGGATATATCTCGTCGACTTTCTTACTATCAAGTCGTGACTCGCGGTTGTCGGCAAACCGCCGGTTGCAGTGCAAGTGCAGTTCCGCCCTCTCGATTCCGGTACCCCGTTGAAGTCGTCCGCGTGGTAGACGGGAGTCCCGCACTAAGCAGACTTAGGGCGACTATTCGGTCTGCTACCCACGTCCACTTCTAAGACCCAATATCCGCTTCTGGCGACCTGATTCGCTGTGCCACACGGACCGCTCATGGATCTACGCAGCCATGACCGGGTTGATGTTGTGCCGGTTAGCTCACTCAAGTGCCTTTTCGAAAATCTCCACGGGACAACCGGTTCTCCAGGATTCCCAACTGCTTCAGAAACCTCCGTAAGGCCACCGCACACTCCTGCGGTTTTTCGAGCTGCAGGAAATGTGTAGTTTCGGGAACGAACTCATGGTCGACGTCGGCGTCACCGTAGTCGAACGTCGGGGCATCCGGCTTCTGTGAAGTGGGGTCTGAGGACACGATTTTGACTGGACACTTCAGGGTGCCAAAGTCGACTGACACCGCATACTTCGAGGCATGATCCCAGATTTGCGCCTCGAACTCGGAGGGACAGCGAAGCTCGAAACCTCGGCCTGTCTCCGACTCCTTGAGGGTCGTTCTGGCCACGAGTTCGAAGACTCCCGGAACGGACCGTTGGAAATAGGGTAAATAGGAATGAAGTTCCGCAAGGTCTTTCCTGGATCGGAACCACTGTGTCCTCCGCCTGAGCATGTCGGCTGTGCTCCTGGCCCGCGACTCGAACTCCCTGTACCTGGAGCCGGTGTTGCAGAGGGGCGGAGCGAAAAGCACCAAAGCGGAGTAGTTGTCTCCGCTTGAAGGCGTGTGAAGGCTTGCAAGGGCTGAAATG
>JAPOVO010000150.1 GCA_026708165.1 Chloroflexota bacterium
CGTCCGTTTCCCCCCCGACCCCCGGAGTGACCCCACCCACCCCAGGTAGCCGGTTACGGGTCCTACCCCCAATCCTGACGCCTGTCTACGAAGACGCGCTGCGCTTCCTGAACCGCTACGACATGGCGGAAATGGGCATTACCCACTTGCACGTCACCGACGCCCTCGAGGAGAGCCTATCGCCGCCAGCCCGGGGGTTACTGAAAGACCCAATGCACTTTAGGCCGATCGTCGATATGCGCTCCGTGTCCGGAACGCGGCATCGCATATTCAAACTTATGCCCGGCGCTGGCGCTGAAGATACGATGCCCGCCAGCTATCGACGCCTGCGTGAGATAGTTCGATCGAATGTGCCGGTATCACTGGTTGGAACGCTATCTCTTTACGAACGCCGGATGGTGCTCTTCACCTTAGTTGACCACGACGATTTGCGAGCGCCCGCCACGCCTAGACCGACCTTCGTCGACAGAGCAACTCGGATTCCAAGTTTCCGGCAGGTGTCAGAAATTCCGGATGAAGGGATCATCGTGCTGCCTCAGTTTCTGGAACCGGGAATCACGCTCGGGCTATCCCCTGGCGACGCTATTTGGGCAGGTTACGGGATGCGGGCCTACAGAGTCCCGCAGGCAACATGGTCGCCCGTGTGGCGCATCGGTCAAGAAACCGCCGGACTACCTGACGACCTAACCTACGCCTGCAAATGGCGCGAGAATCAGCAAATAAGTCTCAGAGTGTTGGGCGAGCCCGAGGACAAGATCATGCTCGACTCCAACGAAATAGAACTGACCGGCGTGCCGCAAGTTGTCCGGCTTCCGGCCCGGGAGTGCAACGAACTAGAGTTTGCGGCCCGCGCCAGCATCGCTCCCTTTGCTCAGATCAGGGCAACTGACACGGCAGGCCGAGAGCAAAACTCAAATTCCGCAGGATTAGGCTTCGACGGAGGACGGGACGGCGATCGGGCCGTCGTCAACCTCTGGTACCGGAATCCTCTGGGGCTGCCATTCGCGGCCGGGACGGAGTTTCGCCTGTACCAAACGGACTCCACGGGTATGTACCCGCGGGACCCGCGTTCAGCCCCTCATCTCCAACGGTGGACGAGCTCGCTGATCTTGGCGCCCGATACGCAGATGGCCCGCGTCGAGTTTCACGCCATGCGGCTGGAAGTAAACGGCGAGTCTGGTCGCGATGACGTTTCCCAACTTATTCCAGGGGCTACTTATCTGCTCACTCTCAACATTGCAGGTGCTGTTCCCACACGCGGCTACGTGGAAATTCAGCAGATAGTTCCCCTCGTGCGCTTCGTTTTCGACCATCAAGGCGTTTCGTACGAGGTTTTTTCTGGGATTGTCGATATCGAAAGTCACGAGCCGGGAACAAGGAGCGCACCGCCGGTACGTGACGGTTGGCTAAGCCGGGAACTCGACTTTACGCCCCGGTAGCAAGCTGGAAAAGGAAACGCAATTCCACCATGTTGGACATTCCTCACACAATGGCCCACGAAAAATCAAAGTATGATTCTCTAAGCGAACCATTTATGCGGTTCCCGCCTTCAGTCCGAATCTCAAAAGCCCTCCATCTATGGAGCCCACGTATATGAAAACCCCCTCAGGCGCCACCGTAGTTGGGTTGGCGTTAGTTCTCTTCGGCGTACTGCTTCTCCTGAATCAAACCGGCCTATTGGATATCGGGAATCCCGCTCGATGGATCCCCTCGATCCTGGTCGCTCTGGGAGTGTGGGCGCTGGTCTCATCGCGGTTTCGTAATCTCTGGGGGCCTTTGATCCTCATCGGCATCGGTGTCGTCATTCAGGTGGCGGTATTGAGCGGTCAGCTGTGGGGAACTCTCTGGCCCATGGCGCTGATCATTGTCGGTCTGGTCATAGTCTTCCGTGCCATTCCCGCCCGTCGTAGACCACTCGCTTCCGCAGACGGCCGCGTACAAGTTTTCTCGGCCTTCTGGGGCGCCGAGCATAACTACGGAGCCGCAGACTTGCGCGGCGGTCAGATCACAGTCGCATTCGGAGGCGCCGACCTCGATTTGCGAGACGCGCACATCAGCCGACCGCCCGCCGTCATCGACGTCCTTGCGATGTTCGGTGGGATTGACATCAGAGTCCCCGACGACTGGCGCGTGCAGATCGAAGCCCTGGGGCTCTTCGGCGGCACCGAAGATTCCCGCCGGAGCGGCTCCCCATCTAGCGAATCCAAGCTGCTCATCGTTCGGGGCCTCGTGCTCTTCGGCGGGTTGGAGATCAAGACCTAGCAAGCGGAACCTTTAGATCGATCCGTCTTCTCGACACTCGGAAAACTTGAACTAGGCGAAATGTCTGCCCGCCGTGTGGCAAGATGCTGACCCGAACCACAGCCGCAACCACGCGCGAGGCCCTGGCCGCGCCAACTCAATCGGATTGGCTGACGACGTACTCTCTACTGCGCCCGCGCCCGCCACGCATACCTGGCGTTGGGGCCTTCCAGAATTGCTCTCTGACGCTCCGTCAAACCCCCGATGCCCTCCGGCGTGGGATATTCGTCCCACCACGCCAGCGAAGGCGGGCTGTATTTGTAGAAGATCGTTCGGCGCTCATGGCTTGCCGTCCAGGGAAGCGGCCCGTGAGCCAGTGCCTCCGTGAAGATAATGGCCGTCCCCGCCGCCCCCGTAACCTTCTCTACCGACGGATGCGAGTTCGACTCGGTTAGGTCCGTCCAGTCCTCGGGGAGCGCGTAATTGCTCTTGTGGCTGCCCGGCACGCAGGCGAACCCGCCGTCCCCCGGGTTCACGTCGGCCAGGTTGTATGCCACAACCGAAAGCCCGTTGTAAAACCGACCGTCGCTGAACTGAAAATAGTTGATCGGACTGAACGGGATCGCCCCGCCATGCAGGGTCGCGCCGATGGGGCTTAGACCAGCCCGGATTATGTCCACATACGTGTGGTCGAGCCTGTACCCCGGTCCGACAACAGTCTCGAGGTAGGGAAGAATAGCTTCGTGGTCGATCAGGTCGAGGTACGGCTGTCCCCATGGAAGACAGTCGATGAACCGATAGGTGTCGGCGTCCTCCGGCACTTCCTCCACGATGCGCTTATCGAGCACGCTGTTGAGCCGTTCCAGCGTTTCCGAATCGAGCGCATTAGGCACCGCTACATAGCCCTGCAGATCGAATAGGTATTTCTCGTGCTCGTTCATGCAAACCTCACACTGATCCACACGTGGCGTTTTAGGTTAGTGAAAAGCCCGCTTCTTGACTAGCGCCCATGCTGAAGCAATACACTTGATTGCTAATCATTATCAATTGCGTTAACTTACTCACCATGAACCACGCTCCCCTGGCGACCGGAATTGCGCTGCCTGCACGTCCCCGACTTAACTGAGCCGCCGCTGTTTTGAGCGACAACGCAATCCCGTCCGCAGCAACTACACCGTCGCCGCCTGCCGAGTTGTCGCAGGACGCCCTCCTCCAAGGAGTCGTGCTGCTGGGCAAGGGGGGATATGGCGACGCGCCCAAAGCGGAGCTCGATCGCATGATCAGCGCGGTTCGCACTTCGGGACGTTATGCGTTCGTTACTGGAGCCTTTGTCGAGCAGGGCAGCCCATCCATTGAGAGTGCGCTCGAGTCGCTGTCCAACGAAGGCGTTCGTCGAATACTCGTTGTTCCCGCTTTTGTTCCAATGGATCGCTCGCTTCGCGTCTGGTTGCCCAAGATCGTTCGCCGCTGGTTGCGCAAGCGGAGCGATACGAATGTCGATGTCGTTCTGGCGGATCCGCTCGGCGACCATCATGCCCTTGGAGACGCGATACGTCAGATAGTCGTCGACGCCGAGCGTCGCCCTGACGTCAGGACTAACGCGCCACGCGACCGAGGCGACCCTAGCTGGTCACGCAACCCGCCGCACAAACATCACTTGCTGTTCTGCATGGGACCCCGCTGCACTACCCAAGACTCGGGAGAACTTCTGCACCGGCTCCGTACGGCCCTCGAAAAGCGCCGTATGCTCTCAGGTCCCGATCAAGTCAGGATTACGAGGACCGGCTGTCTTTACCCGTGCAATCTTGGTCCGGTGATGGTCGTATACCCGGATGGCGCATGGTATTGCGCTCTGGACAACGAAGCGATTGACCGCATCGTTGAGAGGCACCTGGAAGGCGGCATAGTGCTTGACGAGTTCACCTGCCCGCCGGCTGCGCATCCTTACAAGCGGCCGAACGGAGTCCACGTCTAGCCGAAACCCGACTGGGTTGATCTGTTCGGCTCCTAGTGACCGTTGTCGGAGTAGAAGAGCAAATGCGGCCGGCCCGTCTTCGGATGAGGCTGGACAATGGCGCCGATTCCATAAATGGACCGGATCAGTTCAGGCCGCAGCACTTGCTCCGGAGCGCCGGACGCCACGATTTTGCCTTCGGAAATTGCGTAGATTCGGTCGCAATAGCTGGCCGCCAGATTTAAGTCGTGCAAGGCCGCCAGGGTAGTGACGTGGAGACCCTTCACCAGATCAAGAATCCCGATTTGAAACTTTATGTCAAGATGATTCGTAGGCTCGTCCAGTACGAGGAATCGAGTCTGCTGCGCCAGAGCTCGGGCCACTATCACTCTCTGCTTCTCGCCGCCCGAAAGCGTCCAGAAATTGCGGCCGGCGAATTCAGTCATGCCCACCCGCTCCAGAGACTCGGCGACGATACGACGGTCTTCGTCCGTTTCGCGGTCGAGCAGCCCTTTGTGCGGGGTGCGGCCCATGAAGACGATCTCTTCTACCTGAAAGTCGAACTCCGAAGGCGTCTCCTGCAAAACTACGGCAGTCTTTCGAGCTGAGTCGCGAATTGTCATCTGGGCGATATCGCCGCCGTCGATGGAGATCAGCCCGGCGTCGGGACGCAGCGAACGGTATATGCACCTCAGCAAGCTCGATTTCCCGCTGCCGTTGGGGCCAATCAACCCGACGAACTCGTCGTCATCGGCGCTCAGGGTGACTTCATTTAGGATTTTCTTGGCTTCCACTTCCCAGGTCACTTGCTCCACGTCAAGTCTCACGTCCGACCTCCCCCAAAGGCCTGGCTGTGCTTCCGCATCAGCAGTAGAAAGACAGGACCACCTACAATCGCCGTGATGACGCCTATCGGAAGCTCCTGGGGCTGCACGACGATCCGGGCGATCACGTCCACCCAGATCAGGAAAATGGCGCCCGCCAGCATGGCGACGGGCAAAAGCCGGCGATGGTCCGACCCTACAAACAGGCGAACCGCGTGAGGCATCAGTAGGCCTACGAATCCAATAGACCCGGCGACGGCCACGATAACTCCGGTTAGCAATGAAGCCACGGCCATCAACTGCTTTCGAAATCTACTCGTGTTTATTCCGAGCGTTACGGCCGTTTCCTCACCCGCTATAAGTCCGTTCATGGCGCGCGCTTGCAGCATCAGGAATCCTGTTCCCATAGCCAGCACCACGGCCGGGATCGTCAGAAAGCCCCATTCGGCACCCGCAACGCTTCCGGCGAGCCAGAACAACACCGCCTGGACCTGTCTCGATTCCTGCGCTCTGAAGATAAGGAAGCTCGTCACCGACGAGAACACATAGGACG
This sequence comes from Chloroflexota bacterium, assembly GCA_026708165.1. GTDB lineage: Bacteria > Chloroflexota > UBA11872 > UBA11872 > VXNJ01 > JAPOVO01. Next base: position 5,573 of record JAPOVO010000150.1, read on the forward strand.
CGGCCACTCCCACGAGGATTAGCCGCACTGGAGTCAGTCTGCCCCGGTGCTGCGCGAGCATAAACACTATTGCGAATGCGCCCAGGGCGCCCAGAAAAGCCGCGATCGAAAGCGAATAGAGACCAAAGACATTGAGTCCGAACAGGATCACCAGCACTGCCCCGACGGAGGCGCCGGATGAAAGGCCGAGTATGTAGGGATCGGCAACGGGATTTCGCACCGTAGCCTGCATCGCCGCGCCGACCACCGACAGGCTCGCGCCAATTACCCCGGCAAGCAGCACTCTGGGCAAACGGATAAGCCACACGATGTTGTCGTGCGCGTTGCTCCAGTCGCCTCCGTCGATAGCCAGTACATGCGCCCCGATTATCTTCCATACGACGACCGGATTGATTGCGACCGGACCGATCGTCACAGCCGCTGTCATCGAGGCCAGCAAAGCGATTACAAGCAACGACACTGTCGCCGATAGACGGCTTCTGCGCCACACGCTCCAAAACCCCGCGGCCCCCGCCGGTGGCGAGGGCCGCGAAGCAGTTGGTGCCTCAGCGGTTCGGGCTATGAGAAACCCCTACGGGTAGAAGGCCTTCACGAGCGTCTTGACGACCTCGGGCATGCGAGGTCCAGGCACGGTGGAGCTGAAGGGCACGACGACGAATCGTTGATCTTTGACTGCCGAAATGGAGGCAAGCGACTCGCTCTCCAGCAGGATTTTCTCCTTATCCGCCGACGTGGACCAATCGGCCTCGATCAGCACAATGACTTCAGGGTTGCGTTCAACCACTTCTTCCCAGTTTACGGTCTTGTAGTTGCCGGGAAGATCGTTGAAGATGTTGTCCCCGCCGGCCTCCTCGATGACGAGGTTTACGGCACCGCAACATGCGGCCGTGAACGGCGCGTCATCGCCGCTGTCATACAGGAAGACCTTCGGCGCACTGGCCCCCGATCCGACCTGCGACTTGAGGTCGGCTAGTTCCGTCTTCCATTGCTCTACCAGCGCTTCAGCGCGGTCTGCGACGCCAAAGATCTTGCCGACGTTCAGAAAGTCCAGGTAAACCTGATCGAGCGTCAGCGCACGTTCTCGCGTGCTGCACGACCCGGTGCTCAAGTAGCTGTGTATTCCGAGTCGAAGCAACTCATCTCTGGGCGGCGAGTTTTCCGGACGCGTGAACGCGCTGGCGAATCCACCGAACAAGAAGTCGGGGTCAGCGCCCAACAGCACTTCCCTCGATGGATACTGCTCGGCAAGAACCTCTATCTGACCATAAGCCTCTTGATACTGAGGCAGGATCTCGTCGTCTATATATGCCGTCCCGACCATCGAGTCCTGCAATCCCAACGCGAGCATTACCTCGGTGGCGTGCTGGTTAAGCGTGACGGCGCGCTCGGGTGGAGCCGTATACGTGACTTCGTGGCCGCAGTTCGAGATTCGCACCGGTTCGTACGCCGCCATCGCTGGAGCTTCCACCGCGGCGGGCTGTTGCGCGGCCGGGGCGGTGGTCGTCGCTTCCGTCTCGCCGCAGGCCGCAGCCGCTACCAGCGCAAGCGCGCCGATCGCCAGAGCGGCGACCCGTCGTTGGGCTACTTTCCAATTTCCCCATTTTCGAAACAAAACTACTCCTCCGATTGAAGCAAAAAAACCTTGTAGATAATAATGATTCGCATTTTCGCCTGCAATGTCTTACGTGAATCAAACGCGTACTGTGTCTGACCCGCCACTTGCCAACATCGCCCCATACTGCCAAGCTTCCACCAAGCTTAAAATCGGGAGGGACGCTATGCGAACGCTGGAAGCCGAACTAGTCCTTGACGTGCGCGCGGAAGTGGGCGAGGGGCCGCATTGGGACGCCGACTCCGGTCGGCTTCTTTGGATCGACATCATTCCCGGCGAAGTCCACTGGTTCGACCCCGAAACTGGGCAGGACTCGATGGTAAACGTCGGACCTATGGTCGGCGCCGCCGTCCCCCGCGAGGGCGGAGGAGTTGTCCTCGCCGGTCCAGACGGCTTCGCGATGCTGGACGATGACAGCAACGTGACATCCATCGCCGATGTCGAGGCCGACGTTCCCGGCAATCGCATGAACGACGGAAAGTGCGACAGTCAGGGGCGGTTTTGGGCCGGCACCATGGATCTGGAACTTGCCGAACCGGTCGGCGCTCTATACCGGCTCGGCGTCGATCGCTCCGTGGAGAAGATGGTCTCTGACGTAATCCTTTCCAATGGGCTGGGATGGAGTCCCGACGACACCCTGATGTACTACATCGACAGCATGAAGCGGTGCGTTGACGCCTTCGATTACGACGCCGCCGATGGTGTTGTCAGCAACCGCAGGACCGTCGCCCGGATACGCGACGACGAGTGGATTGCCGACGGAATGACCGTCGACTCCGAAGGCTATATCTGGGTTTGCGTTTACGGCTCCGGTCTCGTCCGCAGGTACGATCCGGAAGGCGGCACCGACCTTGAGGTCAGGCTCCCCGTAAGCAACGTGACCTCCTGCGCGTTCGGCGGTCCCGACCTCGGCGACCTCTACATCACCACGGCGGCGTACATGATGTCCGAGGAAGAGCTTCGCGAGCAGCCTCAATCCGGCGGCATTTTCCGGGCGCGGACCGGCCA
>JAPOVO010000442.1:0-3128 GCA_026708165.1 Chloroflexota bacterium
GGAGCGCTTTCTAGACCTGACCGATGTGCGAGCGGTGGTCCGGATTGGTCAGCTTTCGGACCGCGGATTCGCTCACCCCCAGCCTATCGGCAAGCTCCACCTTCGTGATGCGCTGCGCCCGCATCGCTGAATACAGGGCGAGTTTGGCGGCGACGACAGTCGGCACCGGGACTGATACCTGCCCCTGGTCCGCATCACTGGGCGGCGGGATATCCCACTTCGCATGAACGTATCCGGCCAGCGCCGTGGCCAACGCGTCCTCCGCCATTGCCAAGGCCTCGTAACGGTTTCTTCCGCCCGTAATTGCCTCCGGCACGTCGGGGAACGTGACCACCAGGCTCCCGTCTTCATCGGAGGTCAGTCGACATGGGTATGCGTAGATCATGGCTCAGAACTCCCCCCGGTCTATGTCCAGCTGACGCAGCATCGCGGCCAACATCCCCTTGGACAACTCGCCGCGTTTGACTGTCGTAAACCGGGCACCTACGTACAGTCTGCCGTGACTACCCTTGCCGTGAGTCGCATCGAAACGGAATGCTTGTCCTGTCCTGCGAGCATAGGCCCTAGCTCGCCTAATGAACTCGCGGCTGGTCATTGGCTCATTATCGCACCTTTATATGCGATCGCCAACTGACCACGGGTGCGTAGTGACGGAAAGGACGGGAAGAGTCTGACTGTTCGCGCTAACTCCCGTTCCAGTCTGAGGCGTTCGGCACCGGCAAACGTACTCGCAAGTTAGGTATGGCTTCAAAGTCACGGACGTTTCTGGTCACCAGCGTGAGTCCGTGCTGGAGCGCCGTGGCGCCTATCAGGGCATCGGCGATCCGAACTCGATGACGCCAGCGGAAACGACCGGCCATTTCGGCAACTCCACGATCCATCGGAATCTCCACGAACGGCTCCAGCAGTTCCGCAACCCGGCTCTCTTCGCCTTGCCGGCCGGCAAAGAGCTCGCAGCGAGTCACCACCGAGTAGGCAACCTGCTCATCCCCCAGGGTGAGCCGCCGCGCGCCCCGCAGATGATCGACGAAGACATCGGTATCTAGTAGCAGTTCAGCCACGGTCCCATTCACTTCGAGACGGGACCTCGAAATTCGGAGCGCTGCCAAAGGTCGCGTCGAGCGCCTTGCCCGGGTCGGCGGCCGAACGGATGGGAAACTCGTCGACCGCAGCGCGGATCAAGGCCGCCAGCGACTTGCCTTCACGCTCCGCAAGCTCGTCAAGCCGGTCCCGCTGGTCTTCAGTCAGATATATCTGCGTTCGGGTCGATGCCATATACAGCGCAATATACAGCATTCCTTCCGTGCAAGTCGTCAACGCCCCGATGCCATTGCCACGCGCCGTCGAACGCGACCCAATTGAAGACGCTATGAACTCGCTAGCCCGGCGAGGAGGAAGGGGCCCCCTTTTTCTCTAGCTCCCGCCTGGGGTCGCGACCGGGGTTTCGGTGCGGAGCCGCCACTCCCTGGTAAGCGTCTGCGAGTAGTGCATCCGGGCGTAGGAGCCGTCCAGCGCCAGAAGTTCGTCGTGAGTCCCGACCTCGTCGATGCGCCCCTCACGCAGGAAGATGATCCTGTCGGCGTTGCGGATGGTCGAGAGTCGATGGGCTATCACCAGCGTCGTGCGCTGTTCGGCCAGCCGGCTTAGCGCCTGCTGAATCTCGAACTCGGACTCCACGTCGACCGAAGACGTGGCCTCGTCGAGAACCAGCACCGGAGCGTCCTTGAGCAGCGCCCTGGCGATGGAAATTCGCTGCTTCTCGCCGCCGCTCAGCCGGATTCCGCGTTCTCCGATAACCGTGTCGTAGCCGTTGGGAGTCGCGATGATGAAGTCGTGCGCGTTGGCGGCGGTCGCGGCGGCCACCAGCTCCTCATGGGTAGCGTCGGGACGTCCGATCAGCAGGTTCTTGCGAATCGTGTCGTTGAACAGGAACACGTCCTGCATCACCATCGCGACGCCCGATCTCAGATGGTGGAGCGGCAGATCGCGCACGTCGGTGCCTCCGACCAGTATCGCCCCTTCATCAGGATCGTAGAAGCGCGGAATCATGTTGACCGTGGTGGTCTTGCCGCTGCCAGTCGGCCCCACGAGCGCCACGACCTCGCCTTCCTCGACCCGGAAGCTCATGTTGCGCAGCACGGCGAGGTCGTCCTTGTACGCGAAGCTGACGTTCTTGAACTCGATGTCCCAACGCGGCTTCTCCGGAGCGACGACTTCGGGCTTGTCGTAGATTCGAGGCTTGGTGTCCCAAGCCTCGAAAACCCGGTCGGAGCTGGCGAGGGCCGTCTGCAACTGCTCGTTTGCGCGGGCCAGATCGAGCACCGGCTTGTAGATCAGGGCGAGATAAAAGATGAACAGGAAGAGATCGGCGGCGGACAGGTCCCCGGCCATCGCCGCGCGCCCTCCGAACCAGAGCAGCAGGACCATGCCAACTCCGGAAACGAATTCGACCGCCGAGTTTGGGATCGTAGTGAACTTGTTGGCGCGGACCACGTCCTTGTGAAAGTCGTAGCTGGCTTCCCTCAGCTCTTCAGTCCGTTCGGGTTCCCGGGGGATGGCCGGGATCACGCTTATGCCCTGGCGGTTTTCTGGATATGGGGACGTGACGATTCCGAGCTTCGCTCGCGTGCCTCTCCACATCACGCGCAGCTTGGGGCTCAGCCAGGCGGTAATCCAAATCAGCGCCGGAACCGGAACGAAGACGAGCAGCGCGAGCTGCCAGTTGATCACGAAAAGGACGATGATCATGCCGAGCGGGATGGTGATGCTGAGAATGATCATCTGCACCGCGTGGGCGATGAAGCTCTCCAGCGCCTGCATGTCGGCAACGCCCCTGGAGATCAGCTCGCCAGTCCTCTGCCGGGAGAAGTAGTGCGCCGAGAGACTCTGCAGGCGCGTGTACAGGCCCATCGTCATCCGGTGCAACGCCCCGTAGGCGGCCACGTGCGCCCAGTAACGGTCAATGTAGTTGAAGACGCCGCGCAGGACGTACATTGCCATCGTCGCGACAACGATCAGCGCCAGCCCCATAACCGTGCCTTCGCCCTCGGTCACCCATACGATGATCTGGCGTATGAACAGGGGAGGGATGACGTTCATTGCCGTGTAAGCGAGCGCGGCCAGCACCG
>JAPOVO010000442.1:3138-8115 GCA_026708165.1 Chloroflexota bacterium
AGCCGGGCGGGCCAGCGCCGACACGACGAACATCAGGCGGTAGCCGCGCATCACGGCCCAGACTCTTTGAGCGAATATCAGCATCTAAGTGGGTCCCAGTTGGTGTATTTTCGGCCTCCCGTCACCGACAGCAATTTTAGGAGACCCGCCGATCCATTTCGAGATGACGGCGCCGCCCGCGTTCGTCAACGGACATGTACCATGGCTGCGCCAATCCTCCAACCGGACATCGCTGCCATGTGGATCGCGTTCCATCCGAGCGACTCTCCTGCAACTCACTCCCATGATTTTCGCGCCACGGACGACCGGCATTAGGTTCACGTCCAATCGGACTTGAACGACAAACATGTTAAATGAGAATGAGAATCATTTGAAAGATAAAGTCGCGCATGAACTGCTTACTGACTTGCGGTTTTGCCAATATCGCCCCATATTTCGAGCCATCGGTTTACTCAAAAGTCGGGAAGGGAAGAGAGACCGTCGCTAACAAGACCGCTTCTTCGTGAACCGATGCGTAGAATGGCTCTACCCGCTGAAGCCGACCTGGAATAACGCGAGGCCGTCCATTTAGATGTCCAACGCCGCGAAACCCCGATTCATCTTCTTCGACGCGTTCGGGACGCTCTTCGGCTTCGGCCGCAAGGCCGATCCGCCGGAGGACTTCAGGCGGCTGCTGGCGTCCAATGGCGTCGAAGTCTCGATGGATGCGGCCCGGACGGCGATAGCCCAGGAGATGGCGTTCTTCCGGAAGCAGCAGCGGAGAGTCAAGACTCGCGACGACCTGGAACAGCTCCGACGGGATTGCGGGATCCTGACCATTGACGCGCTCGGCGGTCCGAAGGTCTGCCCCCTCCCACCCGAGCGAGTGGGGCAAATACTGGCCGACACATTTCCAAACGTGGCGTTCCCGGAGGCGACGCCCGCCGTCCGGCTGGCGCGCGGGGCGGGGGCGCGGGTGGGCGTGCTGAGCAACTTCAGCTACCTGCTGCCGCTCATTCTTGAGGACCTTGGGCTTCGGCACCTGTTCGAAGTGGTCGTCTTTTCGGCAGAGGTGGGCGCCGAGAAGCCCGATCCCGCGATCTTTCTTGAAGCTTCGAGGGTTGCAGGCGTCGAGCTTCGCGACGCGGCGCTCATAGGCGACACCTACGACGAGGACGTGGTCGGCGCGCGTTCGGTGGACATGGAAGTCGTCTTCCTGGACCGTTCGGGTACGAGTCGCCGCGACGATGTGCCGGTCGCGCGCAATCTGATCGAGGCGGTGGAGTTGCTGGTCGGCGTCGAGGGGAGCGCGCCTAGCCGATCTTTCGCATGAGGCTGGCCATTTCCAGTCCGGCCTGTCCGGCCAGGTAGCCGCGATTGGAGTTGTCCGGCAGCGTTCGGACCTCGGCCTGCTCCCGGTTCTCCACGGTGAGCACGCCGAAGATGATGGGAACGCCGGTTAGCAGTCCGGCTTCCATGATCCCCCGCGACGCCTCGCCGGCGACGTAATCGAAATGCGGGGTATCGCTTCGCAGCACCACGCCCAGGCAGATGACGGCGTCGTAGCGGCCGCTTTTCGCCTGCTGTATTGCGGCGATCGGGATTTCGAACGCGCCTGGGACCCATACAACGTCGGTCGTCTCATTGTCGACGCCGGCTTCGTCGAGCGCGCGCAACGCGCCATCAAGCAGCGGAGTGGTGAACTCCTCGTTAAAGCGGGAGACAACGATGGCGAAGCGCCCGTTGCCGTCGGCAGTAGTTCCCTCGAGAGTCCGCGGCATCTATGCAGCCCTGCCAGGTTCAGCCGAGATGGTGGCCGAACTTGGCGGCCTTGGTCGCGAGGTAGCGTTCGTTGTCCAGACCAGGCTCGACTATCAGCGGAACCCGCTCGACGATCTCCAGCCCGTAGCCCGATATCTCAGCCCGCTTCCGCGGATTGTTGGTAAGGAGCCGCATCTTCGACAGCCCTAGCTCGGTGAGGATCTGGGCGCCGATGCCGTAGTCGCGCTGGTCGGGTTGAAAGCCGAGGTGGACGTTGGCCTCCACGGTGTCCATACCCTCGTCCTGCAGAGCGTAAGCTCGGAGCTTGTTAGCCAGGCCGATCCCACGCCCTTCCTGGCGCATATAGAGAATCACGCCCCGCTTCTCCTCGGCCACGTGGCGGAGAGCGGCGTCGAGCTGCGGCCCGCAGTCGCAACGGCGGGACCCGAAAACATCCCCCGTCAGGCACTCGTCGTGCACGCGCACCAGCGGCGGCGGGCTTCCGGACACGTCCCCCATAACCAACGCCACATGGTCGTCGTTGGTGGTGCGGTCGTGAAAGGCTACGGCCCGAAACTCCCCGAAGCGCGTCGGCAGACGCGAAGTAGCCACCCCGAAGATGAGCTTTTCCTTCTGACGGCGATAGGCGATCAGCTGTGCGAGTCTGATCATCGCAAGGTCCTCGCGTTCCGCTACGCGGCGTACGTCCTCGATGGTGGCATCGTCACCGCCGTCATCTACGAGGTGGGTCAAGACCGCGACCGGCGGCAGTCCGGCGAGCCGTGCCAGATCGACTCCGGCCTCTGTATGACCGGCCCGTCTGAGCACGCCGCCTTCGCGCGCCTCCAGGGGCTGCACCGATCCGGGCGAAACAAAATGCCCCGCGCCGAGCCGCTCATCCCCGAGTGCGCGTATCGTCACGGCCATGCCGCTGGACGATTCGAGCGGGACGCCCGCCTGCCTGGCGTCGACCGAAGACGCGAAGTAGGGGCCGGGGTTCGCCAGGTCCTTCGCCTCGCGTGGGATCAGCGGAATTCCCAGGTCGGTCAGACGCTGATGATGAACGCTCACGTGAATCTTGCCATTGCCCAGCTGGCGCAGGCGGTCCAGCGCCTGTCCCGTCATGAGACTGCCGGGCGCTATTACGTCCGCCTCCAGGCTGCGCCCCTCGGCAACCACGATTACCGGCTCGCTCTCGCCGAATCGGCGTATCGCTACTTCAACGTCGGTATACACGTTCGGATGACTCTCAGGACCTGATTTGCGGTTAGCTCCCATCAGCCGTCAGTTTTTCCACGTACTTGGCCACGATATCAACTTCCACGTTCGCCTTGTACCCAGGTTGCTTCGATCCCATTACCACGTTGGCGATTGTATGAGGAATCAACGCTACTCCAAACCGCGCGCCTTCGCACCAGGCGATCGTCAGGCTCGCGCCATCAAGCGCTATGTAAGCCTTCTCTACCAGAAACCGAGCGATTGCGGGTCCTACCTCGAACCCGTACATTCGCGATTCGCCGTCGGCCTCGATGGAAGTGATCTCGGCTTGGCCGTCGACGTGTCCCTGGACTATGTGACCGCCGAACCGCGATCCGACCGACATTGGCCGTTCGAGGTTGACGCCGTCCCCTACTTTCAGCTCGCCAAGGTTGCTTCGCCGCAACGTCTCCGGCACTGCCTCGAACGCGAAATCGGTATCGCTGATCTGCACCGCCGTCACGCATACTCCATTCACGGCAATGCTGGATCCCACAGCGGAGCCGTCGAGCGCCTTCTCGCAGGCCACCGTAAAGCGGGCAAGCTCCGGGTGAACCTCCGCCCGTTCGATCCTGCCGATTTCCTCGACTATGCCGGTAAACATCTCGCGCCGCGCCGGTCGGCTAGCCCGCGCCCGGACCGTATGTGCGGATTACGGCGGACATATGAGAGTCGGCTCCCGATTGGGAAATGTCGACGCTCTGGAACTCACCCGCTTCGGCCAGGCTCGCCAGTCCTTCTCCCGCGACCGGTCCGGGCGCCGCCGCTCCGCCGAGGACCTTAGGCGCCACGAAGGCTTCGACCCGATCCACCAGTCCGGCATCGAAGAACGATCCGAGCACCGTTCCACCTCCCTCCACGAGCAGATTCAGGATGCCGCGTCTGCCAAGCTCATCCAGCAAGTCTGACAGAGAAATCCCGTTCGCACCGGGAAAGGTCACGACCTCCGCGCCGCACTGCTTCAGACGTTCGACCCTATCAGCCGGCGCGCGTCCGGAAACGGCGATCAACGTCTTGCCGGGCGTGGACGCCGCGAGCATTGGAGCGCTTGGCGAGATTCTGGCCGAGCTGTCGAGAACGACGCGCAACGGTTGAAACTCGGCTCCGACAGAGGGGAGCCGGCAGGTCAGCAGCGGATCGTCGGCCAATGCCGTTCCGACGCCCACCAGGATGGCGTCGGTCTCCTTGCGCATAGTGTGGACGGCCTCACGCGACCGCTCCCCGGAAATGTGTCTGGAGTCGCCCGACTTGGTGGCGATCTTGCCATCCAGCGACATCGCCCACTTTGCGGTGACGTACGGGCGGCGGGTCTCGATCCATTTGAAAAACCCCTGGTAGATCTCCGCCGCCTCGGCGGCTGAGATTCCGACATCGACCTCGATGCCGGCTTGGGCCAGCTCGCCGAACCCTTCGCCGGATTCCGGGTTCGGGTCCGCGACCGCCGCGAATACCCGCGCGATCCCGGCGTCGATGATGATCCTGGTGCAGGGCGGCGTGTTCCCATAGTGGGTACATGGTTCCAGGGTGACGAAGAGATCGCACCCGCGAGCGTGATCGCCCGCCATCTCGATAGCCGCCCGCTCGGCGTGGCGTCCCTGGCCGGGTTCGGTGCTGGCGGCGGCAACGATACGGTCGCCCTTCACGAGAACCGCGCCCACCGCCGGCCTGGGGCTTACCGATCCGAGCCTCGCGCGGGCGAGCTCCAGGGCGCGAGCCATGAACCGGTCGGGGGCTAACCCCTCGCAACCTGAGCTTGTTCCGAAAGTCCGGTCTCGCATCCTCGATCCGAATAGATGATCGGCGGTAGGCGGAATCAACCGGCGCTGCGTTATCCGGAGCCGCCATGTCCACCTGAGATGAATGTCCTTAATGAGAGAATACTTTGGTAGCCGTGCGATACGTACGCCGTTTCCTACATGGCGGGAGCTGGTCAGAAATTAAACAATGCTGATTTGCTGGGCTTACCCTTGAGGGTGATTA
>JAPOVO010000125.1:0-1943 GCA_026708165.1 Chloroflexota bacterium
AGAATCTCATCGAGAAGGGCGGGGTCGCCTGCACGGCGGCCTGACGAGATCTTGAATCGAGCTTTGCGGCGGTTTCGGCCGCGCCGTCAGTCAAATGTTGATCTCCTGAATTGCCGAGACGCGGGTCCCTCGCTCAAACGGCAAGACTATACAACCAAGTCAGTGCCGCAAACCGCGATATGCGCCGGTCTTGACGGAGGGACTGTGAGAGCGACCGCGGTTCCGGAGTGCGGCGGCTCAATCGGTCAGCTTGTTCAAACCTCGGAGGCCCGCCGTCTTGTAACACTCGGCGAACGTGGGATAGTTGAATACGGAGTCGACGAAGTAGTCGATGGTGCCTCCAAGTGCGATGGCCGCTTGTCCTATATGGATCAGCTCAGTGGCTTGGGACCCGAAGATATGCACTCCCAAAATCTTACGATCGATAGGGTTGAACAGCAGCTTCAGCATTCCGAACTTATCGCCGATTATGTTGCCGCGCGCGATTTCCCGATAGCGGGCAATTCCGCTTTCGTAGGGGATTCCCTCGTTGGTCAACTGCTCTTCGGTCTTGCCGACCATCGAAATCTCGGGCAGCGTGTAGAGACCGATAGGGATCAACTCCGGGACCGAGTTGACAGGGAGGCCGAAGGCGTGCCGAGCCGCGAGACGGCCCTGCTCGGCGGCGGTTGCAGCGAGGGCGGGCTGACCGATGACGTCTCCTACAGCGAAGACATGTTTGACGTCGGTGCGGAACTCATCATCCACTTTGAGCCGCCCGCGATGGTCCGACTCAATGCCTATCGCGTCGAGATTCAATCTATGCGTGGATCCGGTTCGGCCGATTGAATACAAGAGCGTGTCGGCGGAAATCGTGGCGCCGTTCTGAAGGGTAGCCGCCGGCCGGCCGCTCTCATCGAACTCGATCGAGCTGACCATGTGCCCAAGGCGCATTGTCACCCCGTTATCGCGCATGTGGAACTTGAGCGCGTCGGCCACTTCGGAGTCGAGGAATTCGAGCAACTCGCGGCGGCCATCAATCAGCACGACTCGGGTGCCGAGAGCCGAGAAAATGCTGGCGTACTCGCAGCCGATGACGCCACCGCCGACGATGATCATCGAACGCGGGACGTCGGCCATATTGAGAATGTCGTTGCTGTCCATCACTCGTTCGGCTTCGAATGGAACGTTGGCGGGGCGAGCCGGGTGCGAGCCGACCGCGATTATGACGTTGTTGGCGTAAATCTCGCCCGACGTGGGTCCGATGATGTCGATGTTGTGGGGGTCTGAAAAGCTGGCAATACCGGTCATCATCTCGACGCCGTTGCGAACGAGCGCGCTCTGGGTAACTTCCGCCTCAGATTTGATGACGTGATCGGTGCGCTCGAGCAAGTCCTGCATCTTGATGTTCGCCATGACGCGGTAGGACTCGCCGTAGAACGTACGCTGATTCACGCCGGTAAGGTAGACGACGACTTCGCGGAGCGTCTTGGAGGGGATTGTATTTCTGAGGACGGAGTCGCCGCCTGGTAGCTGGTTGCGGTCGACCACGAGCACACTGTAACCGGCCTTGGCTGCCTGGATCGCCGCGGAGCAGCCTCCCGGCCCGGCGCCTATTACTACGAGGTCGTATTCTCTTCCGTCGATCATCCTCCATACCCCTGGACGCCTGTGGGAGCGGTTGAGCTTAGCTTTCTTGTCTCAATGCTTCCCGGATTCAACCATTGCGTTTTGCAGAGAGATAGTTCAAGCACGCTTTAGCGTCACGAGACCTTCGCCGCGCGAGACTGTTCACCGGCGTGGTAGGAGCTTCTGACGAGCGGCCCGGCCTCGACGTGACTGAATCCGAGATTCATGCCGAAGTCGCGGATGGCGCGGAATTCGTCGGGGTGATAAAACCGCTTGACCGGAAGGTGCTGCTTGGTGGGTTGCAAATACTGGCCTACGGTCAGCAGGTCGCCGTT
>JAPOVO010000125.1:1953-8103 GCA_026708165.1 Chloroflexota bacterium
ATCGCAGTTGTTGTCACGAATGTCGAGCATGGTGAGCTTCAATTCGTCCATCGACTCACCGAGCCCCACCATGAGTCCGGTCTTGGTCGTCATAGCCGGGTCTATTTCCTTAACCCGACGGATGAGCTCCAGCGAGCGCTCGTAACGCGCCTTGGGCCTGACAATCCGGTACAGCCGGGGCACGGTTTCGGTGTTGTGGTTGAGCACTACCGGCTTTGCTCGCACGACGGTGGCGAGCGCGTCCCAATCGCCAAGGAAGTCGGGAATCAGCACCTCTACCTGACAGGACGGAGTGCGATGCCTGATCGCGCGTATGCAGGCGGCGAAGATGGATGCGCCGCCGTCGGGTGCGTCGTCGCGGTTGACGGACGTGATTACGGCGTAGTCGAGACCCAGCTTTTCAACGGCCCTGGCCAGCCTCAGCGGCTCCAGCAGGTCGATAGGCTGGGGGCGTCCCGAAGTGACCGCACAAAAGCCGCAGGCGCGGGTGCAGGTGTCGCCGAGAATCATGAAGGTGGCGGTTCCGGCGTTCCAGCATTCGCCGATGTTCGGACAGCGAGCCTCTTCGCAAACGCTGTGAAGTTCATGCTTGCGCATCAGCCGTTTTAGATGATCGAAGCGCTCCCCGCCGGGATACCTGGCCTTGAGCCACGGCGGCTTGGGCACGCGCACTTCAGCGGCCATTGCCAACACCTGCCTGAACGAAGGATTCTGCATGTTGCGCGACTTCGACCAGGTCGACCTGGAAGTGCTCCGAAAAGGCCGCCGTGAACGCGTCTTCGACCTCACGCATGGCGGGGGCGACGCCGGTAAGGCTGCTGATCGAAACGACAGGTGAGTCGGGCAAGCCGCACGGAACGATGGCTTCGAACCAGGTCAGATCGGTCGTAACGTTGAGCGCTATACCGTGACTCGTTACGCCGCGCTGTATGCGCACTCCGACCGCGGCTATCTTGGCGCCGCCGACCCAAATCCCGGGCTTACCCTTCACGCGGCGGCCGTCAATGCCGAATGTGTCCAGCGTCGTAATCAACGTCGATTCGAGCGATCTAACGTAGTCGGTGGGCGGGATCCGCCGCTTGCGAATATTCAAAATCGGATAAGCGATGAGCTGACCGGGGCCGTGGAAGGTAATGTCGCCGCCGCGGTCGACATCGACGATCCTGGCGCCGCGCGCTTCGAGAAGCTCGGAAGGAGCCAGCAGGTTCTTGCGCCCTCCGCGGGCTCCCATCGTGTATACGGGCGGGTGCTCCAGCAACGCCAGACATTCGGATGCCTGTCTCTCGCGAACAGACCCGGCACGGCGCCGCTGCCAATCGAATGCGGTTAGATATTCGATCAATCCGAATCGATGCAGCGGAATCGAGTGTGTGTACTCATCGGCGTTCATTGCGTGTCAATAGTAGCGCGTCGCTCGTCTCTCGTAAGATGTAGACATGTATAAGTCGAGCGTGGATTCGGTTTCGTGCTCGGCGGCGTCTGTTACTCGGATTGGGTGTGGAATGGGTCGGGATCGAATTGGATAGTGTCCGGGGCGTCGGCGATGAGTCCCAGTTGAATTCGGAATATAGGGCTTGGAGGGAGACCGGATTTTTGGTTCACCCTCAGCCCGGCCGCCTCCCATCGAAGGAGAGGGAGTGATGGTCAGCACGATTCCCGCCGCGCAGAACCTGGACGGTTACGCAGCGCTCCGAGATCTCGAGGTCAGGGATTGGATCGATTCCTTGCGGGACGTGCTGTTGCTGCGCGGCGCGGACCAGGTCGAGCGGATACTCCGCGAATTGCAGATCCACGCACAGAAGAACGGTGTATCGCTGCCTGTAAACGTCCAGACTCCCTATGTGAATACCATCGCGCCCGAGGATGAGCCGCAGTATCCCGGCAATCTGGAGTTGGAGAGGGCCATCAGACGCGTGCTTCGCTGGACGGCGATGGGGACGGTGGTGGAGGCCAATCGGAATTACGACGGCATCGGTGGGCACATCTCCACCTACGCGTCGGCGGCAACGCTATCCGAGGTTGGCTTCAACCCCTTCTTCGGGGGGGTCGACCATCCGTGCGGGGGCGATCTGGTCTATTTCCAAGGGCACTCGTCGCCGGGAATATATTCGCGCGCGTTCCTGGAGGGGCGGGTTTCGGCCCACGAGCTTCACAACTTCAGACGTGAACTGGCTGAAGGCGGCGGACTGCCGTCGTATCCTCACCCGTGGCTCAAGCCGGACTTCTGGCAGTTCCCCACTGTGTCGATGGGGCTTGGTCCGATCATGTCCATCTACCAGGCACGTTTCACGCGCTACCTGGAGGATCGGGGACTCAAGGAGCCGACAGACGCGAACGTATGGGCTTTCCTGGGCGACGGCGAATGCGATTCGCCGGAGGCGCTGGGGGCGGTCACCCTGGCGTCACGCGAGAAGCTGGACAACCTGATCTGGGTGGTGAACTGCAACTTGCAGCGGCTGGACGGCCCGGTACGCGGAAACGGCAACATCATTCAAGAGCTGGAGGCCATCTTCCGCGGCGCGGGCTGGAATGTCATCAAGGTGATCTGGGGGTCCGACTGGGACACGCTCTACGCCAAGGACTACGACGGCCTATTGGCCAAGAGAGCGGGAGAAGTCGTCGACGGTGAGTACCAAAAGTACATCGTAGCCGGCGGTAGCTATATACGTGAGAATTTCTATGGAGTAGACGACCGTCTGCTCGACATGGTCGCGGACAAGACAGACGACGAACTCTGGTTTATGCGGCTGGGAGGGCACGACTCGGAAAAGGTACACGCGGCCTATTCCGCCGCCGTCAACCACAAGGATGCGCCTACCGTGATCCTTGCCCGGACGATAAAGGGCTATGGACTTGGCGAGGCGGGCGAAGGCAGGAACATCACCCACCAGCAGAAGAAGCTGAACGAGGACGAGCTGCACCTCTTTCGCGACCGTTTCAAGATTCCCCTGTCCAACGAGGAGATCGCCAAGGCCGCTCTGTACCGTCCCGACGACGCGAGTCCAGAGATGGAATACCTGCACGAGCGGCGGACGGCGTTGGGCGGATACGTTCCGTTCAGGAGGACGGAGTCGCCGTCGATCAGCGGTTTCGACCACACCGCACTCGACGAGTTCTTTGGCGGCACCGGGGACCGGAGTGCCTCGACGACGATGGCGTTCGTGCGAGTGCTTTCGAAACTTCTGCGCGATCCCGAGATCGGCGACCTGATCGTGCCAATCGTCCCGGATGAAGCCCGCACCTTCGGCATGGAGGCTCTGTTCCGGCAGGTCGGAATCTACTCCCGGGTTGGCCAGCTCTATGAGCCGGTGGACTCCGACAGCCTGCTCTATTACAAGGAGTCGACAGACGGCCAGATCCTAGAGGAAGGAATCACCGAAGCCGGCTCGGCGTCGTCGTTCATCGCCGCCGGGACCGCTTACGCAAACTATGGTCTGCCCACCATTCCGTTTTACATCTACTACTCGATGTTCGGGTTCCAGCGGGTGGGCGACCTGCTATGGGCCGCGGCGGATTCGCGCGCGAAGGGTTTCCTGATCGGAGCGACCGCCGGGCGCACGACGCTATCCGGGGAAGGACTTCAGCACGAGGACGGCCACAGCCATGTGCTGTTCTCGGTAATTCCCACGTGCAAGTCTTACGATCCGGCGTTCGCTTATGAGATCGCGGTGATCGTTCGCGAAGGTATCCGCCGCATGTACGAGCAAGGCGAGGACATTTATTACTACCTGACCGTAACCAATGAGAACTACCTGCATCCGGCAATGCCCGACGGTCCCGAGGTTCAGGATGGAATCCTGAAAGGGATGTACCGATTCAAGGCCGCGGAAGGGGCGGACGGCGGGCCGCGCGCCCAGCTTCTAGGCAGCGGGGCCATCCTGAACGAGGTCATCAAGGCTCAGAAATTGCTGAGCGAGCGGTTTGGAGTGGCGGCGGATGTGTGGTCTGTCACAAGCTATAACGAACTGCGGCGTGAGGCGCTCGAGATCGAGCGCTGGAACCTTCTGCATCCCGGCGAGCCGGCCAGAACGCCCTACGTTACGGGATGCCTTTCGGGGAATCCCGGAGCGGTGGTCGCGTCGTCGGACTACCTGAAGAGCCTCCCCGATTCGATAGCCAAGTGGGTGCCCGGCCACATGATGTCTTTGGGGACCGACGGTTTCGGTCGCAGCGACACGCGAGAGGGACTTCGGGACTTCTTCGAGGTCGATGCTCGATACATAAGCCTGGCCGCGCTCTCGGCGCTTGCCCGCAATGGCGAGATAGGCTTTGAAGTGGTTAAGAAAGCGCTGAAGGACCTGGATATTGATCCCCTCAAACAGAATCCGTTCCATGTCTGACGCTTTGGCAGAGTCTCCGGTTCTATCCAGTTGAGTCCGTGACCACCGACATCAAGCTCCCAGAGCTGGGCGAAAACATCGAAGAAGCCGATGTTCTATCGGTGCTTGTGAGCGAAGGCGACCAGGTACTAAAAGACGACCCGATCATCGAAATAGAGACCGAGAAGGCGACGATCGAGGTACCGTCGTTTGTCGAAGGAACGGTGTCGCGCGTGGCGGTGAGCGCGGGCGACACTGTCGAGGTCGGGCAGGTGATCCTGACACTCGACGCATCGGAGGACGGTGAGCCGCAGGCAAACACTCGGGAGGGGGAATCCCGCCCAGCCGAGCCGGCTGGGCGCGGCGTAACCACGGCGGAGCCGAGGCCCGCGCCGCCGCCTGAAGTCACCACACCTGCTCCGTCACCGCCGGTCGCTCCGCCACCACACATATCGGCAAGCGAGGAGGGGGCGCTTCCGGTGTTTGCGTCACCGTCGACTAGGACGTTTGCGCGCGAGATTGGCGTCGACGTTCGACAGGTGCGGGGAAGTGGACCGCGTGGCCGGATATCCGACGAGGACGTAAAGCTGCACTCCCGCACGCGAGTATCGGCCGGTCCGGCGCCAGAGACCATCCGCCCCCTGCCCGACTTTTCCGAGTTCGGCCCGATTGAACGGATTCCATTGAGCAGGGTCAGACGCACCATCGCCGAGCACGTCGGTCAGGCGGCATCGACCATTCCGCACGTCACTCTGTTCGAATCGGCCGACGTTACCGAAGTGGAAGGGCTGCGCTCACGCAATAAGCCAAAGGCGGAGGCGGCGGGCGGCAAACTGACGATCACGGCAATCGTCATCAAGGTCGTGGCGAGGGCGCTGGAGGCGTTCCCCAGGGTCAATGCAAGCCTTGATGCCGGCAGGCACGAAATCGTTTTGAAGCGCTACTTTCACGTCGGAGTTGCCGCAGACACCGATCGGGGCCTGGTGGTGCCGGTCATTCGGGACGTGGACCGGAAGAACATAATCGATATCTCGGTCGAGCTGACGAAGCTCGCCGAGAAGGCGAGGTCGGGCAAGCTTTCCCTCGGCGAATTGCAAGGGGGCAATATCGCGGTAACCAATCTCGGCGGCCTCGGCACGGGCCACTTCACGCCGATAATCAACGCTCCCGACGTTGCGATTCTTGGGGTTGGCAGGGCTGAGACGCGGCCCGTGTACGGAGAGTCCGGCCTGGAGCCGAGACTGATCGCGCCGCTCTCGCTTTCGTTCGACCATCGAGTCATAGACGGCGCGGACGGGGCGAGATTTCTCCACTGGATAGTCGAAGCGCTGGGCAAGCCGCAGCCGCTGGCGTTCGAGAGCTGAGCGTCCGGAGGGCCGGTCCGATGGAACGACGGAGGCTCGCAGCCCCTTGAGTCAAGCAATGAACGAGCTTCGAGTGGCGGTGATTGGCGCCGGTCCCGGGGGATACCCGGCGGCTTTCCACGCGGCGGACCTGGGAATGGACGTCACGCTCATCGACCCTGAACCGAATCCTGGAGGAGTTTGCCTATATCGCGGCTGTATTCCGTCAAAGGCGCTGCTTCACGCCGCAGGCGTTATACGAGAGTCGGAGCGGGCGGGGGAGTTGGGGATACGGTTCGAGCCACCAGAGGTGGACCTGGAGCGGCTCCGCGACTGGAAAGACAAGACCGTCAGACAGTTGACCGGCGGGCTGGGAATGCTGCGAGACCGCAGGAAGGTCGATTACGTTCAGGGGAGGGCGCGATTCCTCGACGCGCACACACTGCAGGTGACCGGGCCGGGCGGAGACGAGGTTCGCGTGGAGTTCG
>JAPOVO010000476.1 GCA_026708165.1 Chloroflexota bacterium
CCTTGGCGTCCACGTCGTCTGGACGCTCGTGCTCGGCGATCCCCTGCTTGTGGCTGCCTGGAATGACCCGCAGGCAGCCGTTCGTCCGGTCGGCATCCTCCAGATAGATCCCGCAGCTGATGATCTGGTCCGACTCGGTCTCGAAGTAGAAGTTGTCCTGGTGCCAGTGAACGGAAGTGCCATCGCCCGCGAGCTTCGGGAAGAACTTGGTGCCGAAAATCGCCATTTCCGGTCCAATCAGGCTTTCGACACGGGAGGTTATCTCGGGTTCCTGGGCCATGAACAGCGCCCGAAAATCGACCACGCATACGCCCTGCACCTTGTGCAGAACCCCGGCAAGAGGCTTGCCCTCGGAGTCACGTTCCAGAGTCCAGGTCGGGGGAGAGTCGGTCTTAAGCTCTTTCGCTCGCTCAACCAATTCGTCGAAAGCGGCAACGTATTTCTGCCGCTTCTCCTCTCCAAGGAGAGCGGGAAAGACCAGATAACCGTCGCGGTCAAATTGTTCGAGTTCTGCGCTCGTCAGCATCGCCTTGCCTTTCGGCTCTGAAAGTTACAACTCTGCGATTTTATACGAATTGATCCGAGTCCCGACAAGAGTGAATTGGGGCGTGGAGCGGCGGCGACGGTCTTCTAGAAGATCCGTCCTCCCCGGCTCAGCGGCATGTCATAGAACGCCAGCCGCGTGACGTGATCGTGCGTGGCGGCGTTCTCGGCTGTCTTGTATTCGTTGATGACGGCCGTGCAGCTATCGTCGCCGTTGTTGTGTCCTGCCTTGTGCACGACCATCACGTGAATGAACGCCACCGACCCGGCCTTGGCGGCCAGCTCCACGGGCTCCATTTCCGCCGGAATCTGGTCCTCGCTAATGCTGCCGCCGCGCTCGCTGTCGTGCTCCCATTCGCCCGACTTGTGGCTGCCCGGCAGGACCCAGGTCGCGCCCGCGCCCGGCTTCGTCTCGTTGACGTAGAAGATGGACGCGGCCAGTTCCGGCTTTTCGTGCCGCTCGTAGGGCCAGTCCTGGTGCCAGCCCTGCGCATTGACGTAGCCGGGCGGCTTGATTCGCAGCTTGCCGTTGTGGAAGTTGATGTTGGGCCCAAGGATGTCGACCATCACCTCGACGATTCGCGGGTCGCGAATGTTGTTGAACCAGTCGTCCCCGGCCAGCGGGCTGTCCATCACGAGATCGATGAAGTTCGGATTGTCCGGATGCGGCTCGCGTCCCGTCTCCCCAGCGTCGGCGAAGGTACCGACTCTCAATCGCGGATGCGCTGCATTGGGATCGCGCAGAACCTCGGCCGTCAGTTTCTGGAATCGCGAAACCTCGTCGGGATCGAACACGTCCTCGATAACCAGATATCCATTCTCGTCGTAGAAGTGTTTTTGCTCCTCACTGAGGGTCACAAGCTGATCGGGTCGGTTGGGTGCAAAGATCGCCAAGTCTATTACCTCGATGTGTGAATGCGTCTACAGGGTACTAACCGCAAATTCTAGGTTCGCCGTCTCGCGCTGGATAGCCTACCTGCCGGCTATGCCGCTCATTACGAAGCCGCGCAGGAAGTACTTCTGCATGAAGAAGAAGACTAGCAAAACCGGAACGGTCATAGTGGCGGAAGCCGCCATCAAGAGATGGTGCTCGTTACTGAACTCACCTTGAAAGCTCTGCAGACCCAGCGCGAGCGTCTGGTTTTGCCGCGAAGCCAAGTAGATCAGCGGCGCCAGAAAGTCGTTCCAGTTGGTTATGAACGAGAAGATAGTAACCGTCGCCAGAACGGGCCCGCTCAGGGGCAGCGTAATCTGCCAGTAGCTGCGGAAGAAACCGGCTCCGTCGATCCGCGCGGCTTCGTCGAGCTCGTGCGGAATGGTCGTGAAAAACTGCCGCATGAGGAATATGTAGAATGCCCCTCCCCCCAGCCAATGCGGCAAGATCAGAGGCATCAGCGTGTCCGTCCAGTTGCCCGCCGACGAAGGTCCCGGAATCTTGGAGAACATCAGGAACTGCGGGATCATCGTGACGATGAACGGCAGCATCAGGGTGGAAAGCGTGACCGTAAACAGCAGCTGCCTGCCCGGGAACCGCAAACGCGCGAAGGCGTAGGCCGCCATGGAGGCGCTGAGAAGCGTCCCCGCCGTGGCCAGTACGACAATGATCATCGTGTTGCGCGTCCAGAGCCCAAACGGCCGCCTCGTCAGGGCCTCCGAGTAGTTCACGAACTGTGGATCAGAGGGAACGAGGCTGGCAAAAAACTCTCCGAATCCGCGCGGCGTGGAGAGCACGAGCTGCTGCGTCTTCAACGACGCC
Source organism: Chloroflexota bacterium (assembly GCA_026708165.1). GTDB lineage: Bacteria > Chloroflexota > UBA11872 > UBA11872 > VXNJ01 > JAPOVO01. Next base: position 2,300 of record JAPOVO010000476.1, read on the forward strand.
GCAAACAGCCACAGCAGCGGCAGAATGAGGATGATCGAGACGGCGATCATCACGCAATAGGCGAGGACCGTGCCGCCGATCCGTCTTGCGCGCACCGACGTGGGTATGACGCGAACGACGGCGCCCGGCGTTTGCGTGTCTAGTGTTATCGAAGGATCAGCCACGTCTTACCCCTAGTTTTCCTCCGCCTTGGCCTCGTAGTAAACCCAGCGCCTGGCCCCAAGAAACTGCAAGCCGGTGAAGAAAAGGATTATTACGAACAGCACCCAGGCCATCGCCGACGCATACCCGAACTTCAGATACTCGAACGCGTTGCGGTAGAGCTGGCGAACGAAGAAGAGCGTCTGATTGGCGGGGCCGCCGCGCGTCATGATGTATGCGGCGGTGAAGATCTGGAAGGAAGCTATCACCCCGATTACCAGGTTGAAGAACGTAACCGGACTTATCAACGGCAGCGTCACGTTCCAGAACCGCCCCCAGCGTCCCGCGCCATCGATACTGGCGGCTTCGTAGAGCTGCTGCGGCACGCCCTGCAATCCGGCGATGAAAATTACCATCTGGCCGCCAACGCTCCAGAGCGACATCAAAATGAACGATGGTTTCGCCAGGGTCTGGGAGAATATCCACCTCTGAGGCGGGATTCCAACGAGTTCGAGCACAGCGTTGGCCATGCCAAACTCGGGGTGGTAAATCAGAATCCAGAGCACGGCCGCCGCGACCGCCGGGGTGACCGACGGGACATACCACGCGGTTCGGAAAAACCTGATTCCTCGCAGCTTGCTTGTTAGAGGCAACGCCAGCAGCAAGGCCACGAGCGTGTGTAGTGGGACGCCGATAAAGGTGTAATAGGCCGTGTTGCCCATTGTTACCGGGAAGTAGCGGTCGTTGGTGAACATCTTCACGTAGTTTTCCGCGCCGACGTATTTGATCTCGGTCAGCAGGTCCCACTCGGTGAATGACAACACCAGCGACGCGCCCACGGGATAAGCCGCGAACATCAGCAGGCCCAGAATCCAGGGCGCGACAAAGAGATAGGCGGCCACGGCCTCGCGGTGCTTGATCGTCAGGGTCGGCAACGCGAAGCGCCTTGACTCGTTGGCGACAGCCACTCTAGGCGTATCCAATCATGGGCTTGGTCAGATCTGCGCCGGCCGTTGAAAACCGACGCAATGCATCTAGACGCCGACTGGGGGCGCGGCTTGCGCCCCCAGCAGCGACTTCGTTGCTATCCGCGCATCGGCGCGAGAATGTCGTCGACGACGGGCTTGATCTCGTCGAGCTTCTCTTTCGCCGGCGCGCCGTCCCGAATCTCCTCCATCACCGGGTTCACCGCGTCCAGGGTCTCCTGGTGGAACTCGTTGATGTCGAACACACGGCCGGTCTCGATGACTTCGCCGACCACCTCGGCATGGTCGATGCCGAAGTCAGCCTTGTTGATGCGGGTCATGTCCGCCAGGTTGGACCTGCGAAGCACGATTCCCATCCCAAAATTAATCTGGTCGACGTCACCCTGCTTCGAAGTCTGCAGGGCGATGTATTCAGTGGCCTCGTCCGGGTACTTCGAAGAAGTCGATACGCCAAGCGAGTTGGTGTGCAGGATCGTAACCCTGTTAACCGGCCCCGCGGGCGGATACACGATGTCGACCGGTTGGTCCTTGTGGGCGCTGAAGTTGAACCACGTGTAGATCATCCCGAGTCGGCCGTTGTTCAGGTCGGACCGGGAGCCGCCGATCAGGTCGGCCGCGGTGGCGGTGACCTTGTGCACGTTGAACGAGTCGGCGATCCACTGCACCGCTTCGGCCGAGGCCGGCTCGTTCAATACGAACTCGTCCAGCGTCGGCTGCTTGAGCGCCTCGCCGCCGTTCTGCCACGCCCATTGGTGAGACGACCGGAACCGCAGCCCGGGGTCGGCCTGACCCAATCGCTCGGCCTTGCCGTCCGAATCACGCTTCGTGAGCTTCTTGAGCATCTCCAGGTTGGACTCCCAGTTCCACTCGCCCCTGGCGTCCAGGTCGTTGGGACTCTCGGTGATGCCGGCATCCTCCATGACCTGCTTGTTGTAGATGATCCCCCACGCGCTCGAAATGTGCGGCAGCCCGTAGAGCTTTCCATCTACGGTGCTGAGCTTCAGCGACACGGGCAGGAAATCGTCGATGTCGAATTCAACGTTGGTTTTTACGAACTCGTCCAGCGCCAGGGCTCCGCCACGCTTGACGTACTTGGGATAGAACACGTTGCTGTGCGCGAACGCGTCGGGCGCCGTGCCGGCGGCGGCCTGCGTCAGCAGCTTGGTGTGGAACTCCGCCCACGGCCAGTTGCAGTACTCCATCGTGATGTGCGGGTTCTGGGCCTCGAACACGTCCATGTACTTCTGCTCGTAGCGGCCGAATCCCCCACGCTCTAGCGCCCACCAGGTGGCGAAGACGAGCGTCAGCGCCTGCGGCTTGGCCGGCATGGCCTCTACCGTGACGATCTTCTCGACGACCTTCTGGACCTCTTTTGTTACGACCCGCTCCTCGACGACCGGGACTTCCTTGACTACTTCCTTGACCGTTTCGACCGGGACTTCCTTGACGACCTCGACGACCTGCGTCTCGCCGCAGCCCGCGAGCACCGCCACTCCCGCCAGGCCAACACCGCCCGCTGCCGCGGCGTTGATAAACCTGCGCCGGCTCAGTCCCTTGGTTTTCTTGCTAGACATTCAGCTGCTGCCCCCTCTTTTCGGTTTCTCCGAAAAACGAACGATTGGAACCGTTACTTTAACCTGATCCCGTCGAATCGGGATCTTCCACAAAGCTTAGCCTACCCCCCTTTTTTGGTTGACGACTTAGAGCAATTGGCGGCGATTCTACCCAACACGGGTTGAATTAGGAAATTTCAGTCCAATGGCGCCGATCTAGCTGGACCGACGAATCCCAGCCCTGACCATGTGTCCCCCTCGCCGCTCGGGCCTCACGCCATGGTCGCCAGACGCTCGCGCGTCACTTCATATAGCAGCGTCTTGCCAAGCAGGAACCGCTCCAACTCGTCCACCGCCGAGCCGATCAATCTCGACCTGGCCTCGTCGCTGTTTCCGGCGAGATGGGGAGTCAACGCCGTGCGCTCCAGGCCGCGAAACGGACTGTCGTCGGGCAGCGGCTCCTCGTCGAATACGTCCAGCGCGGCGTCGAAGCGTTCCTTCTTGAGCTCTTGGATCAACGCCTCCGAGTCCACCAGCCACGCCCTGGCGTTGTTGACGAACACGGCGTCGTCCTTGATCGACCTCAGGAGCGGTCCGTCGATCATCTCCCTGGTTTCGGGAAGTATGGGAGCGTGCAGGCTTATCACGTCGGAGGTGCTCATAAGCTCCGGCAGGTCGACCTTGCGAACGCCTAGCTCATCGGCGGCTTCCTCCGTCAAATACGGGTCGTAGACCAGCGCCTCCACGTGAAACGGCCGCAAGAGCGGCAGCAGGCTGCGTCCGACCATGCTGGCTCCCACGATTCCGTAGCGCTTGCCGTAAAGCTCGCGGCTGGGCCGCGCGCGAGCTGCCGCGCCACCGTATTTCGTCCAGCCGCCCTTCCGCATGGCGGCGGCGTACTCCGGTCCGCGCCGCAGCAGCGCCAGCACCGTGGCGAGTGTGAACTCCGCGACCGCCTCGGCTATTACCTGAGCGGCGTGCGTGAGCCGTATACCCCTCTCGAACACAACCGGTGGGGCCATGTTGCGAATGCTCCCCGCCGAGTAGCAGATGATCTTGAGGTTCGGTGCCGCGTCGAGGACCTTCTCGTCAAACGTGCAGCTTCCCCAGCCGTTGATCACGGCGTCAGCCGCGCCGATGCGGTCGATGACCTCCGACTGGCTCCAGGGATCGCCGGACTCGTTGAATACGAGTTTTCCCGCCAGCCTGTGCAGCTTGGCCCGCGAGGCCTCGGTCGTCAGTTCTTCGTATAGCGGACGCTGCACCGTGACCAGGACGTTGGGACCGGACACTAGGGAATCCCGTTTATTCGACTATGACTAGAAACTCCGGCTCGGCCGGTCAGAGCAGCGACTCGGGAATCACGTAGCGGATTATGGCCTTCTCGCCCAGGTCCTCTATGGCCTCCGTGCGCTGGATCATGGTGTCCGTCTGCGAAATCGCGAGAATGCTCGCCGGTTCAAGACCGCACGGCTCGATGTGCCAGGTCTCCCGGCGGATGGCCACGCTGCTGCCAGCATTGGCGATGAAGACCTTGGTTCTCGCGGGGTCGTATTCTTCAGCCGACATTTCCGGATCGGCCACGATGACCGCGAACTTGCCGCGCATGAAGGCGAAGAACTGCGTGAATCCCCAATGGCGGTTCGTGCGCTTCATCAGTTCGGGCAGCATCTCCACCTTCAGGACCTCGATGTGCAGCTCGCCCCGGCTGTCGTCGCGGAACAGATCGATTCCGCCAACGTGTCTGTCATCTTCCCAGTTTTCTTCGACGGGCCCCGGTATCGAGGCCTGACCGAACGGCTTGAAGGCTTCCTCGGTGAGAGGCTCGGCCACGATTTCGTAGACCGGCAGCGCTACTGTCGTCGCTTCGACGGCTCCCATAAATTCTCTCCCTCGATTCAGCGGCAACGCGTCAACACTGCCGCAACGGTCTCTATAGGTCAATTTTAGGTCGAATCAAGCCGCGAGTGCTTTCGCTTGACGCAGTTTCGCGAAACGTCATTTCTCCAACGAATACAGGCAATTCCGCCCGCTAATCATCCGAGCGATAGCTGATCGGCACGAAGACCCGGTGCAGGATTACGGGGTTGGTCGCCTCCATGCGCCTTTGATCGCTCCAGACTCCGAGCACGTTCGCGCCCGATCTCAGGACGCCGCGCGGGACGTCGGCCTCGACCCACTGGCCGATCCGGCGGGCTTCCAGCAGCGTGTGGTTCAGGCGGAGCCAGACGCGGGTATCGTCCGATCCGCCGGTTATGTAGGCCCTGACGCGGGCGCTGCCGTCGAGGCTGTCACCGTCCGGCCCGATCCGCAATGGCAACGACCGTTCCATCGAGTGCACCGGGATCGGCAGGTGTGACGGCCCCAGCGCCTGCTGATGCATGCACTGCTCGTAGTGCGGCTGGATGGCGTACAGCTTGTCCTTCCCTCGCAGCTCGGCCGGATCGCCAAGCTCGTTCAGCGGCGCGAATATGTATTCGAGGTCGATATTCCCGCCACGTTCGACGTGATGCCAGTTACGCTGGCAGAAGTGGTTGAACAGGTACTGGCCGTCGGCATTCTCGGACCAGTAGTACGAGCAAATCGCCCTCAGCGCCTCGTGGTAGGTGGGGCCGCTCAAAACGGTACGCCATTCCTCGAGAGTATTGGTGTTGAACGACGGGTAAACGGGAACGCCAGTTAGCGCGGTTAGCTCAAGCCACTCGTCCATGTCGAGCACGTAGGGCAGGTAGCCGCTGCCCACCACAAGCGCGTCGACCAGTCCCTCGTCGACCCAGGTCTCCACGTCCAGTCCGAGGTTGAGCGAGGACTCGATCGAATCGAAGACATGGACGGCGAGGGTGTAAGGCCGCCCGCGTTCGGCGCCTATCCGGTCGAGCGATCTGCGGACTCGGCGAATGAAGTTAGTCATCAGGTGCGCAAGCGAGCGCTCCCGGCCCAAGGCGAAGTACCAGGTGAACCGCGTGAAATCGAGCTCGTATCCGTCGAAGTCGTGTTCGCGCGCCGTCTTTTCGATATACGCGAGCCGGTACTCGCGCACCGCCGGCAATTCGAAGTTGTAAGCCGACCAGAGATAGTG
>JAPOVO010000086.1 GCA_026708165.1 Chloroflexota bacterium
GTCGGATATCCGGTGTCCCCACCACAGCAGGACCCCCGGCTGCTCGCTCACGAGCCCCGGCTCCGTGCCCAGGTCGGGCGCGCCGCCCTTGCCGCCGCCGATGTAGTCCCACACCAGTCGCGGCTCTGTAACCCACGTCTTCGCGTACACCGGATGACAGTCCGCCGCGCCCTTCTGGTAGTACTGCGTCAGCGTCCCCGGCATTTCCTCGATCACGTCGGAGATCGCGTGTCCCCAACGCGTCAGACCGCCGGTGGCGTCATAGTGCTCAAGGAAGTTGCAGGTCACCTCTTCGCCGTCGGGCAGCGTCACCATGTAATCGGCGATGTTATGCCCAAGGTGTATGTCCGGGGCCGTGTACGTCACGCGGTCGACCCGCAGCGAGAGAACCGACGGCGTCGCGAACGGTCCCGAAGGCTCGGCGGTTGTCGCCACCGGCGTCGTCTGCGTTGCCGCCGCCCTCGTACTCCGCGTACCCCGGGTAGCCTGTGCAGTCCGCTCAGCCGCCGGGCTGAGCTGCACGTAGCGGCTGGCCGGACGTTCTGCGGTCTGGTCGCTGTCCGCCCCCACGGTGAGGATGATGCCGGGCAGGTGCATCGTCTGCACCGGACCAAATGTGCCGCTCACCGTGACCGATTCACCCGCGTCGAGGTCGTCAAGATTCGTCCACCCGCCACCGGACGTCCTGTCCCGCCACCGGAGGCCGGTCATCGTGTCGTCGGTGTTGTTGGTGATCTTTACGCTGTAGCTGACAGTCTGGCCGACCTGCACCGGCTCTGCCTCGACCGTCAGACCGACCTGTAGATCGGGCGGCTTGACCTGACGGGCCGCGTGGCCGCCACCGCCACCTCCGCCACCACCACCTCCGCCGCCGCCACCTCCACCGCCTCCGCTGCCGCCATCATCGGGTGTTGCAATAGGCTCGTCGACAATAGCCCGGTTGGGGTCGACCCAGCCCTTCCAGTCGGGGTGATACGACTGGCACTCATAGTGCCATTCCTTTACGGGATCGTAGTAACGGATGTAAATGTTGCTACGCGGCGGAGGCTCCGACGGCGGTCCGTAACTGCCATCCGGCGGAATCTCACCCCTGAAGAATAGCTCGCAATCACGGCGGAACTCATCATAGGAACTACGTGTATTGGGGCCCCAGTGACTCGCGGTCACAGCCTTCGGGAGCATCATGAAGAGCATCGCCAGGCCGGCGGCGACGATTACTATTCTCAGTATCCGCCGGTTGATAATCTCCACCTACATCAAAAAAAATAGACTTCGAGGTGGGCGAGACGCCGCCTTTTCATTTCGGCGCACGACATCACCGAAAACAGCGTCTCGCCCAGGTGAGCGGGGTGACAGCCTGGAAGTGATGTAGAGGCTCCAGAGGGCACGTCACCCCGCTCTCCGCCAGACAGGACCGGAGAGTCGAATCGGCCCTGAGAGGTGGCTCATCCAGCACCCGGCCAATCCCGCTAGTCCGATTCAGCAGGATGCTCGAAACGGCTTGTGTAGTATCCGGTCGCGATGGCGCCGCAAGCTCATGCGTTGCAGTGAAGGAATGAGAGTCTGGTCGCATCGGCTTGCCTCGATCCTCCAGCATGTGCAACACGCTCGGCCGACCGTCTCGGATGGCATCATCCCGATACGGCGCGGCCCATGCTCTCGACGCATACGACTACGGAAGTTCTCGGCAGGCGACCGGCGTGAAGATCTCCCATGAGGCATCCGACCCGGCCGCGAGTCGAAACCTAGAACCTCCCTAGCGCGATATTTTACTGCCCTTGACGTGACGTTAAGATGACGATTATCCTATTTTCCATGACGTTAGCGTGACTTTTGGGCGAATATGGCGGGATTACCCCTGAGTCGGACTATTGCGTGCCGCGTTCCAATATTGCAGAGGGCCGCGGCCTGAGGGTCCTCGGCCAGGGGCGGCCGCCGTCCAAGCGAGGTGATGAGTTGACACGACCAGATTCGCGCGATCGAAAGATTGAGGAACTCCAGGACCGTCTGTCGAAGCTGTGCGAAGCCTCCCGCCGCATCAACGAGAGCCTTGACCTCGACGCGGTGTTGCAGGGAGTGCTGGACAGCGCCCGGTTGCTGACCAATGCCGATTACGCCGTGATCAACACCATGGACGAGTCCGGTGCGTTCGAAGCCTTCGTGGTCTCCGGCATAACCGGAGAAATGTCCCAGCGGCTGTGGGACATGCCCGAGGGGCCGAAGTTCCTGGAATACCTCAGCAAGATTTCAGGACCGTTGCGAGCGCCGGATTTGGCTGGTCTCACCAGGTCGATCGGGATGCCCGATTGGCAAATTCCCGTACCGGCGAGCTGTTTCTTGACCGCCCCATCCGCCATCGGGGCGTGGATGTCGGCAACATCCACCTGGCCAAGAGGGAACCGGGCCAGGAATTTAGCCGCGAAGACGAGGAGATCCTCGAGATGTTCGCGTCCCAGGTTGCGCTGGTCGTTGTTAACGCCCGCAGGCACCGGGACGAACGGCGGGCCAGGGTCGACCTGGAGACGTTGATCGACACCTCGCCGGTGGGTGTCGTGGTCTTCGACGCGAGGACGGGAGCGCCCCTCTCGTTGAACCGGGAGGCGATGAGGATCGTCGACGGCCTGCGGGAGCCCGACCAGTCGCCCGAGCAGCTGCTGGAGGTGCTGACCTTTCGGCGCGAGGACGGGCGGGAGATATCCCTCCAGGAGTTCTCCCTCGCGAAATTGCTCAGCATTGACGAGACGTTGCGCGCCGAGGAGATCATGATGAAGGTCCCGGACGGTAGGAGCGTGACGACTCTCATCAACTCCACTCCCATACACTCGGAGGAGTCCGAAATCGAGTCCGTCGTGGTCACGCTTCAGGATATGACGCCGTTCGAGGAAATGGAGCGGCTGCGCGCCGAGTTCCTAGCCATGGTGAGTCACGAACTGCGGACGCCGCTGACCTCGATCAGAGGCTCGGCGACCGGCCTGCTGGACGCGCCATCAGACCTGGACCCCGCCGAGATACGCCAGTTTCTGCGGATAATCGTCGATCAGGCCGACAACATGCGTGACCTGATCAGGGACCTGCTGGACGTGGCGCGTCTCGAGACAGGCACGCTGCCGGTCAGTCCCGAAGCGGCAGAAGTGGCGATATTGGTGGATCGGGCACGGAACACGTTCCTGAGCGGAGGGGGCCGTAGCATTCTCGAAATCGATCTCGCGCCGGATCTGCCCATGGTCATGGCGGACAGGCGGCGCATCGTCCAGGTCATCGGCAATCTGCTGTCCAACGCCTCCAGGAACTCGCCGGATTCGTCGTTGATCAGGATTGCCGCGGTTAGAGATGGCGTCCACGTCGCCATATCGGTTGCCGACGAGGGCAGGGGGATACCGGCCGACCGCCTGCCGCACCTGTTCCGGAAGTTTTATCGGACCGAGGCCGAGGACCACAGCGGCGACACGGGCTTGGGCCTGGCGATCTGCAAGGGGATTGTGGAAGCTCATGGAGGACGCATCTGGGCCGAGAGCGAAGGGATGGGACTGGGCGCTCGATTCACCTTCACGGTACCGGCGGTCGAAGAGGTTCCGGCCACGTCGCCTCGGCGTTCCAATCGCTTACCGCAGTTGGCAAGCGACGGCCAACCGGTTCTTGTCGTGGACGATGACCCGCAGACGCTCAGGTACGTCCGGAACGTACTCTCGGATTCGGGTTATGACCCGATCGTAACCGCCGAACCGGCGGAAGCGCTGCAAATTGTCGAACGAAACAGGCCGCACCCGGTGCTCCTCGACCTGATGCTGCCAGGCTCGGATGGAATCGAGCTGATGGAGGCTATATTAGATCTGACCGAGGTGCCCGTGATCTTCATTTCCGCCTATGGCCGGGACCACGTTATCGCCAGGGCATTCGAGGCGGGGGCCGCGGACTATATCGTTAAACCGTTTTCGCCAACCGAGCTTGTGGCAAGGATCAAGGCGGCCCTGCGACGGCGGGACGCCCCTTACAGGGCCGAACCGTCAAAACCCTACGTCCTGGGCGATCTGACCATCAACTACGCCGAACGCCTCGTGACGGTCGCCGGAAAGCCCGTGCATCTGACGCCGACAGAGTATGACCTGCTCGTCGAACTATCGGTTCAAGCAGGGCGGGTCGTGCCGCACGACCGGCTGCTGAATCGCATTTGGGGTCCGGGTAAGTCGCGCGACACGCGAACCCTTCGAACCCATTTGAGGAGACTTCGTCGCAAGCTGGGCGAGGACGCGCGCGCTCCCAGCTACATCTTCGCGCAACCGCGCGTCGGCTACCGCATGCCGCACGGGGAGTTGCCGGGGACGGAGCCGGACGCCGGTCACTGAACGACCACACTACCTGCTCTTAATGACTGCCAAAAGAGGATCTCGGACCTCTGCGGCGTATCAAGGCGTAAACATGAAGCGTAGAGCGCCAATGGCTTCCTTCAGATAACGCCAAACTTGCTATCTTTGATAATCGGGTGAGGCTTGGTACGGAGGAGAAGGTCCGAAATGGGGCGTCTGGCATTGGCCGCTGTCGCGGTGGTCTCGCTTGTTGCAATAAGTGTCTCCACGGCACTCGCACAGTGGCCGACAAGCTGTACTGAACTTAACGACCTCGTTGAAGCCGGCCGGGGCAACCACGAGAACGTCGGGATCTACGAGCGGGTCCACGGCGACCAGGCCGAAGCCGTATGTCAGAGCGAACATCGGGACTCCGGCTTGCGGTTCGGCGTCCGTCCCTACCAGCTTCCGTCCAAGTCCGAGCCCGCCGCCTACACCCAGGCATTCGTCGAGCGCGCCATTCACCGCTACAACACCGAAGGCCTCCATGCCGCGGTTGACTACTACAACTCCCCGCAAAGCATCGACGGGCAGTGGTATGTCTTCATCGCCGACGCTGACACGATGCTTGCGCACGCGGCAATCCCGGCCCTGGTCGGACGCAACACGGACGATATAAAGGGTCCCGACGGCTTCCCCGTCAACGAGCAGATTGCGGCGGTCGCAACCGAGGACGGCGCCTGGGTTGACTACACCTGGGTGAATCCGAACACCGGCGAATCTGAGACCAAACACTCCTGGGTAGTTGTACAAGACGACATCCTCTTCGGCTCCGGCTGGTACGAGCCGGGGCCGTCCAGGGACGAACCTGCGACCTACACCCAGCACGTCGTTCAGCGGGCAATCGGCCTCTATGACGACGTGGGACTAGAGACCGTACTCGACTACTACAACTCTCCACAGAGCATCGACGGGCAGTGGTACGTGTTTATCTTCGATGAGAATGACATGCATGTCGCCAATGCGGCGAATCCGCATCTCGTGCCACTCCCCGCCGAGGACGTTCGCGGGCCGGACGGGTTTCCAACCGGCCTTCACGTCGTGGCGGCCGCGACCGACGAGGGCGCGTGGGTCGATTACACCTGGGTCAATCCCGAGTCCGGTAACTCACAGACGAAGCACTCCTGGGCCGTTCGCCACGACGGGCTCGTCTTCGGCTCGGGTTGGTACGAGCCCGGCCCCTCCAAGGCCAAGCCCGCCGCCTACACCCAGGCCATCGTGGAACGCGCGATCGACCTCTACGAGGGTGTGGGACATGAGGTCACCATCGACTACTACAACACGGTCGAGAGCGTTGACGGGCCGTGGTACGTCTTCATCGTCAACGTCGAGAACGGCCTCACAATTGGCCACTACAGGCCCGAGATCAGGGGCCGCGATCCCAGCCTGCGTGTCGACGTCACCGGGTACTTCTACGGCGACGACCTGCTCGCCGCCGACGAAAACGGCCGCTGGGTCGACTACGTTTTCTTGAACCCAGCCACCGGTGAGCAAGAGACCAAGCACACCTGGGCCGTACGGCGCGATGGCCTGATCTTCGGCTCCGGCTGGTACTCGCCCAGCAAGTCGGACGCCGCCGGCTACACGCAGGCGTTCGTGTCCCGCGCGATCAGTAGATACGACGCCGAAGGGCGTGAAGCGACCATTGACTACTACAACATGGTTGAGAGCATCGACGGGCCGTGGTACGTCTTCATCATCAACGCGGAGGACGGTCTCACAATTGGCCACTACAGGCCCGAGATCAGGGGGCGCGACCCCAGCCTGCGCGTCGACGTTTCCGGGTACTTCTATGGAGACGACCTGCTCGCCGCCGACGAAGAGGGCCGCTGGGTTAGCTACGTTTTCCTGAATCCGGAGACCGGTGAGCAGCAGACCAAGCACACCTGGGCCATACGGCACGACGGCCTGATATTCGCCTCTGGCTGGTACGACTAGTTAGTCCGCATACCGCGGCCTAACCCACAGTGAGAGGCATGGGGGCGTCCGCGGGCGGCGCGAGGAAACGGCGCAAGATCTACCTGACGCTAACCACTATTATGAAAAACATTGCCGACCGACATTTTCCCTGACCACCTGGGGTGATGTTTTCGCTGAGTTTCGACGCACGTCACACCCTAAGGGGATATTTCATGGGACTCTCGTTCTGGAAACGGATCGTCACGTCAGGACTACCAATCATCCTGGCGCTGACCGCGGTCGCCTGCGATGGCGAGAGCGATAAGGCTCCGTTTCGGATAGGCGTTATGGAATCGCAGACGGGCGCCGGTGAGACATACGGCACGGTGGCCGTTCAGGCCAAGCAGATGGCCCTGGACGAGATCAACGCCGCTGGCGGCATCAATGGGCGCATGTTGGAATTCGTGGTCGAAGATTCCAAGTGCAACGCGCAGGACGCGATCAACGCCTACAACAAGCTCACCGACGTGGACGGAATCAAGATCATACTTGGGACTTCCTGCAGCGGCGCGATGCTCGGGGTGGCGCCGCTCGCCGAGGCGGACGGCGTGATCCTGTTCTCCGGACTGGCCAGTAACTCTGACATCGCCAACGCCGGCGACTACATTTTCCGCACCCAGATCAGTGACATCGAGGTCGGCATCAACACGGGCAACGTTCTCTGGGCGGACGGCATCCGCAATTTGGCCACCATCTCCGAGAAAACGGACTACGCAGAAGGGGTCAGGCAGACCTCCGTGGCGCAGTTCGAGAAAAACGGCGGCGAGGTCACCGCCGCAGAGCAGTACGCGTCCGACACCACCGACTTCAGAACCCAGTTGACGAAGCTTTTCGCGGCGAATCCGGACGCGCTCCACATATCGCCTCAGTCCGAATTCGCCGCGGGCACGATCGTCAAGCAGGCCCGGGAGCTCGGCTACGAGGGCCCGATCTATGGCGAAACGGTCACGGTGGGAACGACCGCGCTTGACGTAGCCGGAGACGCCGCGACCGGTCTGAAGGCCATTACCGCCGCTCCCGATCCCAACAACCCGAAGGCCCAGGAAGTTCTCGCCAACTTCAGGGAGCGCTACGACTACATCACTCTGCCCTGGCACCTGGGCTCCGCCTACGACGACGTATACATCGCGGCCGAGTGTCTCAAGCAGACCGGCGACGACCAGGACGCGGACGGGTTCCGCGATTGCCTGTACGAGATCACCTGGAGCGGCGCTCTTGGGGACAACTACAGCTTCGACGAGCAAGGCGAAGTCGTCGGTCTCTCACGGGTGGTCGTCGAGGTACTGCCCCCGGCCGAGCGGACCAAGGAGAACTACGGATACAAGGTTCTCGGCAACGGTTAATCCGAGTAGTCCTCGGTGATGCAAACGCCTACCTTCGCAGGCAGGACCATCTCGAAGCCGTCGGGGACTAAGATTGCTAGCGTTATGTGGCTTCGGAGTAGGTCAGGGAAGTTCCGGTGACGGCGACTGACGAGCTGCTGGATAACAACACTCACTACGCCGACGGATTCGATAGCGGCGGCTTACATGGTCCGCCTGCGCGTCGCCTGGCCATCGTGGCTTGCATGGATGCGCGTATGGACATCTACAAGATTCTCGGTCTCGCCGAGGGCGACGCGCACATCATCCGCAACGCCGGCGGCGTGCTCAGCGACGACGTGCTCCGCTCGCTCGTCATCTCTCAACGCCTGCTCGGCACCGAGGAGATCATTCTGG
>JAPOVO010000500.1 GCA_026708165.1 Chloroflexota bacterium
AACACGTGAGCCACAATGTATAGTGGCGCTCTTGGTGGTGCTCCAATTTCCCCGCGTTGGTAATACTGGGTCAGGGAGCCGCTGGTCTCCTCAAAGACCTCTGATATTGGCAGCCCCCACCGCTCGATCCCGCCTGTGCTCTCAAAATGCCGCTTGAATTCCGCTATCAAGGTCTGCCCGTCAACGACGACCGCGAGATTGGGGACGTTATGTCTAAGATCCACGGTCGCCCCCGACGGGTCGACCACATAGAGATTCGACACAACCGTTGCGGCGCCGATGCTCGAAGGCTCCACCGTCACGGGCCGTGTTTGGGGAACGGGCGTAGCCGTTACAGGCGTTGTAGCGACAGGCGTAGTAACGGCCGTCGTGACCGGCCCGGGAGTGCCCCCAGTAGCCCAGTACACCCACATTCCGTGACGATCCGTACCGATGAAGACATTCCTGTCATTGGCGAAATCCGGCGATATCCCGATCGCAATTATCTCGGTGTTGGGCAAGCCGTTCGTAATTGGATGCCAGTTCGCGCCGCCGTCGACCGACTGCATAACCACCCCGCCTTGGCCCGCCGAAGAAGTGAACGCGGCCCGGCTGGCTGGGAAATCCGGCGCAAACGCCACCGTCGACACCGCCTGAGTTACAGACGTTGCGCTCCAGACTTGACCTCCGTCCCTCGTTATGAAGACGCCGCCATCGGTCGCCGCAAGCACCGTCCTGTCTGAAGAGAATGATGGGGAAACAGCAAGTTGATGGACCATCAGGTTCCCAAGCCCGTTATTGACGAGATCCCACGACTGTCCCCGCGTCAGACTCCTGAAAACACCGGAACTGCGGCTGGCGACAAAGACCGTCCCGTCGGAGCCATAGGCGGGCGAAGGAGCGATCGACGTTATGGCTGCCCCCGACGCGACGCCCAGCACGTGAATCCACTCGGCTCCGGCCAGCACCGATCGCGCCAGCCCGCTGGCGCCGCCCACGAATACGGTGAGGTCGCCGCGCGTGTTATGGAAAACGGGGGAAGTAGCGACGTCCAACGGGTTGGCGCTGAGTTGGCTATCCTCCAAACCGGAATCCTGCTTCAACCAGGAATTCCCAGCCCCCGCGAACGTTCGATGGACACCTTCTCCCTCAAGCGCGACGAAAATCGTGCCGTCGTCGGCGTAACTCGGCGAAACGGCCATGGCCTGAACGTCCAGCCCGGGCAAGTTCCAGGTGATATTCGACCAGGTCGCGCCCCGGTCCTCCGACTTCAGCACTCCGCTCTGGGTGCCGACGAACAATGTACTGTCAGAGCGATAGTTGTTAGAGAACCCCATGGTCGAGACTCTTGCCGTGGTGAGACCGGACCCGATCTCCGACCATTTTTCGCCGCCGTTCGTGGATCGAAACACTCCGCCCTGACCGCCTCCGGCGAAGATGGTCTGATCGGACCGAAAATCGTTGGATAGACTGATCGACGTGATGCTGTGTCGTTCAAGCCCCTCATTGAAATCCTTCCAGGAGGATCCTCTGTTTGTCGACCGGAAGAAGCCTCCGGTAGCGGTTCCGGCATAGATTCCACTGTCCCCCCCGAAGTTGGGGGAAAAAACAACCGTTTCGACGGCGCCCTGGCCGGTAAGACCGGAGGACGACCATTTGTCCCCCCTGTTCTCGGTTCGGTAGAGGCCGTGTCCTTTGGTCCCCAAAAAGGCCAGTCCGTCGGCATCGAACTTCGGCCCCAGCGTTACGAAACCTATGCTGCGGCCTCCGGGCAGCCCCGAGTTCTTTTCTTTCCAGGTGGCTCCTGAGTCGCGGCTTCGAAAAACATGAGAGTCGGTCCAAACCACCATCGTTAAGTGGCCCCCGGCCCCAGGCGTAACTTGAATCCCCTTCAAATCGGTGCGCGTGAGACCGCTGCTCGGCAGAGAGCTCCACGTGGATCCGGCGTCGTTCGACCTGTAGACGCCGAACCCGTCTGTCGCCGCGAAAACCGTCTGGTTGGCCACGAAGGCCGGCGCGAACGCGACGCCGGTCACGCCGCTGTCCGGAAGGCCCGAGGTAACTCTTGACCAGTTCCCCGCCCCGTCGCCGCTCCGGAAGAGTCCCGTAGGAGTCGACGCAAACACCAGTAGATCGAATTCGAAGCGTGGCGAAACCGCAAGGTTCGACACTCGAAGATCCAGCAGACCGGAGTTCCGCTCCTGGAATGTGGTGCCGCCGTCGATGCTCCGGTAAACGCCGCCCGTATCGGAGGCGAAGAAGACATTGTTGCTGGAGGCGTAGAACGGCGTCGCCTGCGTCGCCGTGGCGCGGCCGGCCGGGATATTCCCCACGCTCACCCATTGGCCGGCTAGACCGATAGCCCGCGCGTCCTCGGCTACCAGGGCGACGAGCACTACCAGAAGTGCGGTCAAGCTAGTCACCGCTAGAAACGGAATTCGCTTCCGAGCCGATTGAGCGATCGGCATTTTAGCCTCGCCTTACAAATGCCGGGCGCCAATCCGGCTTGAAATACCCAAATGAAGTAATGACATTTTTCGCTTCAACCTCGGTTATGTCAATTGTGGATCGATGTTCTCCAATGCCTGTCATTACAATTTCGGAGCGCGCTAGCGCCTGTAAATTGAGTAAAACCTGGGAGCGGCGGCAACTCCAGCAGCCGAAGTACACCGGGTGAAACGGAAGGAGTATGCAATGAACGTAAGCTTCATAGGTTTGGGCCTCATGGGAAGCCGGATGGCCAGAAACCTGATCAACGCTGGCCATCGCGTAACCGTTCACAATCGAAGCCAGGCCGTGGTCGATGAGTTCGTGGCGGAAGGCGCCCTGCGCGCATCCTCAACCGCGGAAGCAGCGCAGGCTTCCGAATTCATCATGACCGCCCTTCCAACACCTCAGACTGTCCAGGACGTCTTCTTGGGCCCCGACGGCATCGTCGCGAACGCCCGCGACGGGGCGATCTTGATCGACTTCAGCACAAACGGACCCGATACCGCCAGGCGCTGCGCCGAAGCCGCCTATGCTCGCGGACTCGGCTATCTCGACGCGCCGATGAGCGGTGGGCCAGCCGGAGCCGAGGCTGGCACACTCTCAATCATGACGGGCGGGGAGAAGGCTCACTTCGAAGCTAGCCTGGGGCTTTTGGAAGTCCTGGGGCAAAGAGAGAAGATCTTCCATTGCGGAGCGGTAGGAGCCGGTTCGGTCGTCAAGCTGGCCAATCAACTTCTCGTAGGTGTCGCCAACGCCGCGTGCGCCGAGGCTTTCGTTATGGCCGCGAAGTATGGGCTCGACGTTAGCCAACTCTACGAAATTCTCAATGGCGCGATGGGGCAAAGCGCCGTAATGACTTGGACTATCCCGGACAGCACGCTCAAGCGCGATTTTTCGCCGCGGTTCGCGGTTGATCTAATAACAAAAGACCTCGGGCTTATCACAGACTTCGGAAAAGAGCAGGGAGTAAGACTCGCCATGGCCACGATGGCCGACTTGCTGCACCGCGAAGCTCAGGCTCAAGGAGAGGGTGAAAACAACCTCAGTGCCGTTATACGGCCTCTCGAGCGTCTCGCGGGCGTCGAGGTCGGCTCGGTCGACTAAGAGCCGTCAGCCGCGGCGGCCAGGGGCTGGCGTCCAACCCCAACCCAAAATGCGCCGGTCACTAGAGCCGCCGCCAGAGCCAGCCCCATCCAGCCAAGCAGCTCCATTCCGCCCCAGGCGAACATCAACCCGGAGCCGAGACCGCCCGTTGCAGCCGTGACCGATACGAAAGCGTCGCCGACGCCCTGCGTTCGTCCGCGTTCGCTCGGCGCGAGACCCTGGACCAGGAGCGACGAGCCGGATACGAACGTGAAATTCCAACCCAGCCCCAGCAGAAACATCACGACCATGGTGACCGCAAAATCATCGGCGATAGCCGCCAGCAATCCGGTCGTAATTAGCATGAAGGCCCCGGCCACCATGACGGGTATCGGACTGAACCGGTCGACCAGCCACCCTGTCATCCACGCCAGCCCAAACATCCCGATCGTGTGAGACAGCATCGCCAACGAGATTGCCAGGGTTCGCTGGCCCCCCTCGTTCATATACAACGGAGTCATGGTCATTATCATTGCCATCACGACTTGACCGATCATCATCGACGAGACGGCCAGCCTGGCCCGTGGGCTGCGAACTATGCTCATCACCACGTGCCCTCTGCCCGTGCGAACAGGAGCACCTGGCGTCTGTGGCCGACCGCGATCGCTGGACTGCAGGATTTGGAGGGGGTCGGGACGCACCAGACCGAGAATTATTGACGATGACACCAGCGAAAACACGGCGGCCACGATCCACGGCCCCGCCAGCCAGCTAATATCCACCGCAACCGTGAAGCGTTCGGATAGCGAGACAAGCAAAGGTCCCGCGATAGCTCCGATTGTGCCCGAGAACACGATCAACCCTATTACCCTTGCGCGACGGCCCTCGGCGTGAACCTCCGCGGCGGCGAAGCGAGACTGGTCGGAGCCGCCTCGCGCCATTCCGAAGATGAGCGCGGCCACGACGAATAGCGCGTAAGACTCGATCAGCACCGACAGTGTGGCGAGCGTCGCGCCGAATGTGCCTAACAGATAGGCCAACGCGATAGCCGGCCGCCGGCCCGCTCTGTCCATGATGATCCCTATGGGATACGCCGACGCTCCCCTTCCCACGTAAAGCATCGCCGCGGGAACTCCGGCGAAAACCGCGGATCCTCCCAGCTCTGCTCCAATTATGGAAGCCACGGTGAACGACGCGATGCCCGCCGCCGAGTAGAAGGCCTGTGCGAAGAAAAGCGCCCCTGTGATCCGCCAGCGGACTAGCGGCGCCGCGGGTTCCATCAACCGGCCAGATCGACTGGTAAGGCGAACAGACTGCCGCTCCGCCCCACGCGGGAATCAAGACCGCCGGTCACGCCGGCACAGCCGCAACTAGGTCCAGTAGCGGTTCGAGAAGCTCGTCGGGCGGCGCGAATCCCGTCAAATCCGATTTCGCGAGTCTGGCGGCTTGCGCCTCTCCGTGATAGTCCCAGCCGCCGGTCATCACGAGACCGTGTCGTTCAGCCAAACGCTTCAAGTTCTCCACGTTGCCGGTCAAATGAGCGTTCCGGTTGTAAACCTCTATCCCCTGCAGGCCTGCCTCGATCATCTCCGGCAACAGAGCAAGATCGCTCTCCCATGGGTGCGCCAGCACGGACACGGCGCCGGAATCCCGGAGCATTTGGATCAACTCGACAACTGGCCACTGGTTCTCCGTCACATCGGGCAGAGCGGCCGGCCCCTCGGGCCCGAAAAGCCGGGTGAACTCCTCGATCAACCGGTCAAGACTTGACAGGTAACCGAGATCTTTCATCTCGGCCACAACGTGGCTCACGAGCGGCGTCCCGGATGCTGCCCTGTCCAACACGGAGTCCGGGTCAAGCTCGAACCCCTCCTTCGCAAGGCATTCAAGAACTATCAGGAGGCTCTCGGTTCGGAAGCGCCTGTAGTCTCGTTCCGCCGTCGCTATCGCAGGACCGGGACGACCACCGAAATACCCCAGCACGTGAGGCCCTTCGCAGGCTTCAAATTCGACTCCCGGGATGAACCGCACACCCGCTTCGGCTGCGAAACGCGCGCACTCATCGAGACCGGCGGTCGTGTCGTGATCTGTCAGCGCCATCGCCGTCAGACTCAGCGAAACTGCCCGCTCAACCAGTTCAGCGGGCGTGCTGGTACCGTCGGAGTAGATCGAGTGTTGGTGAAGGTCTACCAATCGAATTGGCGCCCCTTGGCGGTAGACATATCCCTAGAGTTTAGGTTCAACGTCAGGATCGCGTCCTCGACCTCGACGCATAATGCGTTGGCACACGGTGTTATACTGCCCGCCACAACCGAATAAAGTGTGCTCTCGGTCCCATCTTATTCAGAGTGGTGGAGGGAAACGGCCCTGAGAAGCCCGGCAACCGGTCATCTCGGTGATACGGTGCCAACTCCGGTAGGTGGCTAGCCTGCGAGATAAGAGAGAAGGCCACGAATCTGTGGAACCCCTTCTGATGGGGTTCTTCTTATGCTGTGGCCCCTCTGGTAGAGGAAGGAAAGATCGCATTGGTTCTAGGTACGTTCGGCGGAATTGCCGACATGCGCCGCTCCGGCTGTGCCATCGCGCTTAGCCGGATCTCCCCGATGCGTTTTCTTGACCAATCCAAAAGCTGAGGAACAACTGACATGAGCAAATTAATCGCACTCAAGTGCAAGGAGTGCGGGCGCGAGTTCGAAGTGGGCGCGCTCCACGTGTGCGAGTTCTGTTTCGGCCCTCTGGAAGCCGCTTACGACTACGACTTCATCCGGTCCCGCGTCTCCCGCCAGAAGATCGAACACGGTCCCCGCAGTCTCTGGCGCTACGTCGACCTCCTGCCCGTCGAGCGAGGTCTAGACCCCGACTTTCCTGTTGGATTCACGCCTCTGCAGCGAGCGACCCGGCTCGGCGACGAGCTTGGACTCGACCGCCTGTATCTAAAGAACGACTCCGTAAACCCAACATTCTCGTTCAAGGACAGAGTCGTCGCCGTCGCCGTCTCCAAGGCCCACGAACTCGGCTACGACACCTTCGCGTGCGCCTCCACCGGCAACCTGGCCAGCGCCGTCGCCGCCGCGGGCGCCCGTGCGGGAATGGACACCTTTGTATTCCTGCCATCCGATGTCGAGGCGGGCAAGATCGTAAACGCTGCAATATACGGGGCCAACATCGTCGCCATCGATGGTACCTATGACCAGCTCAACCGGCTCTGCTCGGAAATCGCAGACGAGCGCGAGTGGGCATTCTGCAACATAAACGTACGCCCCTACTACTCCGAGGGATCAAAGACGCTCGCGTTCGAAACGGTAGAGCAGCTTGGCTGGAGGACCCCCGATCACGTCGTCGTGCCGATAGCGTCCGGTTCTCTGTACACCAAGATAACCAAGGGGTTTCGCGAGTTGGTTGAAGTCGGCCTCATCGACAGTCAAAGCGTTCGCATCTCCGGCGCTCAGGCCGACGGCTGCGGCCCCGTCGCCGAAGCCTACGAGCGCGAAAGCGACCTCGTGCGGCCTGTGCAACAACCGGAAACGGTGGCCAAGTCGCTCGCCATCGGCAATCCCGCCGATGGACGCTATTCGCTCGCCATTGCGCGTGAGACTGACGGCACGATTGCGTCGGTCTCCGACGAAGAGATTGTCGAGGGTATCAAGCTGCTGGCGTCGACCGAAGGTATCTTCACCGAGACCGCCGGCGGTGTTACGGTGGCTGTGCTCAAGAAGCTGGCTGAGGCTGGAAGGATTTCCGAAGACGAGCTCACTGTTGCCTACATCACCGGAAACGGTCTAAAAACCCAGGAGGCCCTGGACGGAAAGCTCTCCGTGTCAATGACGATCAAGCCCACCTACACGGCGTTTGAAAGGGCGTTTGAGAACCAGCGCGAGCTTGCGCTGGTCTAGTCCCGCGGCAAAACAAGAGGTAACGGATCTATGGCAAGCGTTCGAATCCCCGCTCAACTGCGAAACCTTACCGGCGGCGACCGGGTCCTTGACCTGCAAGGGTCTACCGTTTCCGAGCTGATCGCCAACCTGGAAAGCAAACATCCCGGATTCAAGGAACGCCTGCTGGACGCCGAGGGCGAGCCGTCCTCTTTCGTTGGTATATATGTCGACGGCGAAGACGTTCGTTTCCTTTCGGGACTCGATACCGAAATAACGTCCGACAGCGAGGTCTCCATAGTCCCAGCCGCAAGCGGAGGATAGGAGCGGCGCTGGATCCAGCGCACCATGCATGGTCGGATGCAAATTCCGACCCGACGCCTCATAGACGCCCCTAATCGATCATGACCATATCCCCTGCGCCGGCCGTACCGGCGGTCGGTTATTGGGGCGCGCTTCGCGCAATGCCGCAGCAGGCGCTCGCATTCGTATTCGCGGCGGGCGTGGTCTCCGTGTCGGTCTTTGGCATGTACCTCGTGCTCATGAATCTGTATCTGCTGCGACTCGGATACGGCCCCGAGTTCATAGGAC
>JAPOVO010000465.1 GCA_026708165.1 Chloroflexota bacterium
CCCCGGAGCCAGCTTGTCTTCACCTATCAGGCAACAGCGCCGCGCGGTTATATCGGGTGGGTAAACTCCACCCAGTTGGGAACCGGCTTCGGACTGGCGATGGGCGCGAAGCTCGCCGAGCCTGACAAGCTGGTCGTTAACGTTATGGGCGATGCCGCCTTCGGCATGGCCGGAATGGACATCGAGTCGGCCGCCCGGCTGCGCATCGCGGTCCTCACCATCATTCTGAACAATTCCATCATGGGCGGTCACGACCGGGTAATGCCCGTCGCCACCGAGAATTACGGCTCGGCGTACCTTTCGGGCGATTACTCCGCCGTCGCCGCCGATCTTGGCGCTTACAGCGAAAAGGTATCGGACCCGGGCGAGATAATCCCGGCGCTCAAACGAGGAATCGGTAAGACTAGAGAAGGCGTTCCGGCCGTGCTGGAATTCATCACGGCGCACGAGCAATAGCGAACGGAGAACATTCAATGGCCACACACGTATTCGAGCCGGAAATGTACTACCCCACGCACGGATCGCATCCGCCGGTCCTGGAAATCGATCCCGGCGACTCCGTGTCCACTAGTACCGTCGACGCTAGAGGAGGCGATAAGCACGGCGAATTCTGCGGCGTTGCCGGGAATCCACAGACCGGCCCATTCGCCGTACGCGGCGCCGAGCCGGGCGACACGCTTGTCGTAAAGATCGATGAGCTCTGGCCCAACCGCCCGGACGGGTTTACAGGAGTGCGAATTGCCCCAAACGTTACCGATTTCGGTTACGACCCTGCATTCGACGACGACGCCGCCCCTACGGCAATCTGGAGTCTCGATCTGGAGGCCGGTATCGCCACGCTGGCCACGCCGCGCAACCGCCTCGGCGCTATTGAACTTCCTCTAAAACCGATGATCGGCTGCTTTGGCGTCGCGCCCGAGCGCGGTCAGGCAATCTCGACCGCGACTTCCGGAACGCACGGCGGAAACATGGACTACCGTGGCTTTGGAAAAGGCGTGACCGTTTATTTCCCCGTGTTCGTCGAGGGTGCTCTGTTTAGCCTCGGCGACTGTCACGCTACTCAGGGAGACGGCGAGATTGTCCTCAACGGCATCGAGACCTCGATGGACGCGACCTTCACCCTCGATCTTCTCAAAGGGCATTCGATCAGTTGGCCCCGAGCTGAAAATGACGAGTACATAATGGCGGCCGGCAACACGCGACAACTCGATCAAGCCCTTCGACATGCGACGACCGAGCTGGTCCGATGGATGTGCGACGGCTACGGACTGACCGAACGCGAGGCGCACCTGCTGCTTGGGCAGTGCATCGAATACGACGTTGGCAGCGTCTACGACGCCGCTGGCACAATGGTCGCCAAGGTCGAAAAGAGTCTCCTGGCCCAGTTCAACTAGGCGGCTGGCGCAGGCCCCCGTCTATTCGACCTCGTATCCCGACTGGCCCTCCCGCACGACAATCGTCGTATTGGCGGGCAAGTCGCGCAGCACCGTCACTTCTCCCGTGGTCGGCCACATCACGGTTACTTGCGCCACGCCCTCCGCTCCAGGCCCCAGCCCGAAATGCTCGGCGAGCTCGCTCTGTCCCAGGAAGTGACTGCGGACTCCGATCTCCCGGATTTGCGGCACTGCTCCGTCCTTCACCACCACCGATAGCTTGGCGCCTATTCCGGCGGTGTTCGCGCTCTCGCCAACGACCCTGATCCGAAGCCACGGATTGGCGTTGCCGCCGTCGTTGCGATAGAGCCGTGACACGCTCCCGTTGTTGACGGCGAACAGGTCGAGGTCCCCGTCGTTGTCGTAATCGAACGTAAGCAGTCCCTTGCCCGCCGCCGCCTCTGTTAAGCCGACGCTCTGGGAGATTTCTGTCATCACGCCGTTTCCGTCGTTCCGCCAGAGCCTCGAATAACCCAGGTCCACGTCCGAGGGCGACTCCGACTCGCGCATTCCATTTACCATGGCGAGGTCTAGATCGCCGTCGTTATCGAAGTCGAAGAAAATGGCGCCCCATCCCCAGCCCCCGTCGCGGACCCCGGCGTCGTCGGTCGCGTCGCTGAATACGCGGTTGCCATCATTGCGGTAAAGCCGGTTCCCGGTCGCCGTCCAGGGATCGCACCCGGACGACAGCTGGCAGCGTTCGAATTCGTGGAACGTCGAAGACACGAACCAGTCCAGGTCGCCGTCGGCGTCATAGTCGCCGAAAGTCGACCCCATGCCGTTCTTGTCCGACCCGATACGGGCGGCGATCGTGCCGTCGGTGAACGTCCCGTCGCCGTTGTTCCAGTACAGACGCGTCGTACCGAAATCCGACGCAACCGCCAGGTCCGGCCATCCATCCCCGTCAAGATCGGTGAAGGCCGAGGCAAACGAGAACACTCCCGTTGGCGACGGCCCCGTCCATGGACCGGACGAACCGACTCCCTCCCCGCTCGCCGTTCCCACGACCTGCGATTGCACTTCGTCCATCACCACGCCCGCCTCGACCGTCACGTCCTCGAAATGGCCCGGAGCATCTGCGCCGCGATTCCGCAGCAGCCGCGCATGTGAGAGCGCGCCCTCCACAAGCAGCGACTCCGACCCCCACTCCGTAACGTGCATGTCAAGCCAGCCGTCCAGGTCGTAATCGCCGACCCCCACGCTGTAGCCGATATGCACCTCGGAAGTGGATATCGACGCGCCGCGCTCGACCGCCTCCTCGGTAAACCTGCCCGAACCGTCGTTGATGAAAAGATAGAACCGCGTATCTGCAATCGTCGTCACGTAGAGGTCCATGTCTCGGTCGTTGTCCACGTCGATCCAGGCCGCTCCATTCGATCGAAGGTCGAACCGGTCCAGTCCTGCCCAGGCGGTACGGTCTTCGAACCGTCCCGCGCCCGTATTGCGAAAGAGAATGTCTGGCCCATCAATCCGAGTTACGAACAGATCGACTAGGCCGTCGTTGTCATAGTCCGCCGCCGCCGCCCCTCCGCTCATCCTCTCCGGCAGACAGTACTGCTGGGGCAGATAACCGTCAGGCCCCTGATCGAGCAGGCATTCGCCCCTGGGGCGGAAGATGAACTGGTCGTAAATCAGCCCCGCCTCTTCGGTCACGTCGGTGAAAATTACGGGTCCTGAAGGCACCGCGGGTGCTTCCACGGATCTCGCCGAGTCCGAGCTGGATTTGAGCCCCGCCAGCACCGGACCGGTCACGACCGTGCTCATTAGCAGAACGCCCAGACCTCCAACGACTCCAAACCCCCATGTCGCCGCGCCCAATGCCACTACCGCCCGCTTGGGAATCGCTTTCGCAAGACCCCAAAACGTGAATGGACCGGCCGCGGCCGCCGTGAACAGTAGCGCCGCTGCTGGCCCCGTGCCCATGCCCGCGAGCAGCAGCGCCGCCACAAGCGGTATTTCGAACATGAGCGGAACGTTAATGAGAATGCCGATGGCAGCGGCCACTGCCACGCCCTGAACGTTGTCGCCGAGCATCGAAGGCACAATTTCGGGATTGACCCATTGCAAAACAAGACCGGTGGCGAACGCCGCCGCCACCATCAGTGGCCCCAGGCGAATTGCATAGCGGGCGCTGATTGCCGCCCAGTCGCCGAGACCCTCTCTCAGTGCTTGCTGCCAGGTCGAATCGTCCGGAGCCGGCTGCTCCAATCGCGCGTCACGTTCCAGCCGATTCTTCGCCCGCCTTCCAATTGCCATGGCCACGAGCGGACCGACCAGCAGCCCAGCCGCGAGACCCAATACGATCCTCGATCCCGTTAGAAGCGGCGTGAACACTATTGCGGTCATGATCAGCGCCGGCAGATTGAGGGTCGATGACCCCTGAAGGATGCCCAGCGACGCCTCTATCCCCGCGCCCTTGCGCCGGAACGCCGAGCTTATGGGCACGATGCAGGCCGAGCAGAGCGTCATCGGCGTTCCCACCGCCAGGCCAGTCAGCGCTCCCCTGAAACCTTTTCTGGAGATACCGGGTGTGGTCGAGCGGGGGAACAGAAACGCCTCCGTGATCCCGGCGGCCAGAATGGCGAAGATCATCCCCGCCGCCACCAATTCCAGGTACGTCAGCGAGAACTTCCACCAGCCCGATATGAACGATTCGCCGGATTCCTTTTTCAGGCAGAATCCCTGGAAGCATCTCATGGTCTCCGCCGTGGCCGCGACCATGTCCTCTTCGACGATATCCAGCTTCGGAACCCGATTGAATGTCAGGAACAGCCCCAGCATGACCGCGAAGATGGCAAGACCGAGTATTCGCTTCTTGTTGAATGCCGACGCCAGGCCGCGCGGCGCGCGAACCGCGCCGCTCCTAAGGGCCGTTACCGCTTCAAGTCGATTGTTAAAAATTGGAGCGAACTCCTTGAACGGATAAACCGCCGCCAATCACCGTACGCAGGCTCCTCAGAGGACGTCCGCCGTTTGGCTATTCCCCGTCAACCGGCTCGGGAGCGCCGCTCAGGGCGGATTTCTCGACGGCTTCCATCACCGCCACCACGCGCCGGCTGTCGCACCTCGTGACCGGCTCAGGTCCTCCGCCGGCCAGATGCAACGCCAGATCTGAATAGTACTTGCCCCACGCGGAATCTGAATACTCGACGAGTCGCTCAACGACTTGTCCGTCTTCGAGCTTACGAGCGATGAAAGATCCGGGAGCTTCAGCGGTCACGGGAAAGGGATAGAGATAGTTCGCTGTCGCATTCCTTCCCGTGTCGATGATCGTTCCTTTCGTCCCGGTGATTTGCCACAGAGGCTGTCCGGTCAGGGACATCCGGGAGATGGTCACGTCCGCCAGCACGCCCGAATCGAACCGCAGCCATGCGCGAGTGTGCAGCTCGTTCAGATCAAGTTCCGGCGCGGGCACCGCCGCGCCCACGACATTCAGTACGCGCCGTCCCGCAAACAGCCGCAAAACCCAGTCGAACGCGTGAGCGCCCAGCGAGTTGTACAGCAGTCCTCCGGATCTGGACTTCACGTTTCGCCAGTGGTTTTCGTGCAAACCCCGGCTCTCCGACACGAGCCGAACTTCCGTCAAATCTCCGATCTCTCCGGATCCGAGGATCTCTTCAATGGCCAGAAAGTTCCCGTCGCGTCGGCGGTTGAAAAAAGTGGTCACAGTCCTCCCGCGCGAGTCTGCGACTTCAAACAGCGCATCGGCTTGCTTGACCGTGAAGCACATCGGTTTCTCGACAACGACGTGCTTGCCCGCTTCGAGTGCCGCGAGCGCCAGTGGAAAATGCAGATAATGCGGCGTCAGAATCGATCCGAGGTCGATGTCCCCGTCGTCCAACAGATCATTCGGAGTCTCGTAAGTCTCGACCCCCGGGAAATCGCAGCGGGCTTTGGAGCGAGCGTCGGGATTGATGTCGCAGACCGCCCCCAGCTTCATCCCATCCGTGGAGTTCATATATGTGCCGTGCCGGCGGCCGTGCTGCTCCCACCCCAGGCTGTAGCCGATCAATCCGCAACGGATATCGCTCATGGATTTACGGCGCCGACTCACGGCTGCTAATCACACGGCGACTCCGAGGCAAGCTGGCAGGCCCCCGTCAACGTTCGGCGGGTCTAACCCTTCAATCCGGTTAGCTGAATCCCGCCTACGATTTGCCGCTGCAATATCAGGAAGACCACGACCAGCGGCGCGGTGCCGACGACCGACGCGGCAAAAGTTCCTGTCCAGTTGTCGTACTGAAGGTCCTTGTACATGCTCAGCCCGACCGTGATCGGGAACAGGTCCCAGTTGTCCAGCACGATCAGCGGCCAGATGAAGCTGCTCCACTCGGAGACGATTATGAATATCCCGAGCGCCACCAGCGCTGGGCGCGCAAGCGGCAGGGAGATGGTCCAGAACACCCGGAACCAGCCCGCTCCGTCTATCAACGCCGCCTCTTCGAGCTCCGCCGACTGGTTGAGGAAGAACTGCCGAAGCATAAATATCCCGAATCCGCTCGCAAAGCTCGGCAGCACCACGCCCAGCATGTTGCCGAGGGCACCATAAGTCGGACCGGCCAGCCCCATCCAGTGCACGATCAAATACACCGGAATCAGCATCACCGAAAACGGCAGCATCATCGTCGCCAGCACCATGATGAACATGAAGTCCCGTCCGGGAAAACGCAGCCGTGCGAACGCGAAAGCCGCGAACGCGTTTATGAATAATTGAATGAGCAGAGTCGCCGCGGCGTAGACGGCGCTATTGCGAACGTAGAACCCCATCCGCCCGCGATACGGATCCACGGCTTCCTGGAAATTCTCGGTAACCCACTCCTGCGGCCAAGGTTGATATATGTTCAGCAGAAACTCGCTCTCCGTCTTGAACGATGCCGAGAGCGTAAAGAAATACGGCAGCAGCATCGTCACCGCGAGAAGCGATAGCAGCGCGAATATCAGGCCTTTGCCCATTCGAACGAACCATACGGTCCGGGTTTTTCGAATGGTCCGCGACGACAGCGACGGATCCGCTAGTAATCCCTCTGGCCTTAACTTGGCTTGCGCTTCCAAGGTGATTGCCTAATAAAGCTGACGCGAGCGGTACAGCTTCAACTGAAAGACCGTGAAGATGAAGATCACCGCAAACAGGAACCAAGAGATGGCCGCCGCCCTGCCCATCCTGAAGTTCTCGAACGCTACCTGATAGATCACCTGCTGGACCGACTCCGTAGCCCGATTGGGGCCGCCCCGCGTGAGCACGAACATCTGCGTGAACACCTGCCACGAGCCGATCGTGAGAATCACCCACACGAATGCAACGGAGTTGCGCATTAGGGGTAGCGTCACGTTCCAGAACTGCTGCCACGAGTTCGCACCGTCAACCTTGGCCGCGTCGTAGTACACGGGCGGAATATCCTCGCGGCCCGCGATGAAGATGATCATGAAATATCCGACCGCCGCCCAGATCGTCATGAAGATCACGGCCGGCATCGCCCATCCCATGCTGTTCAGCCAATTCGGCGGCGAAATGCTCAGGAGTTCAAGAATTTGGCTGAAGGGGCCATTCGGCGAATATATCCACAGCCAGATCAGCGCAACCACGACCATCGGCGTAATCGTCGGTATGAAATAGACGGTCCTGAAGAATCCCCTGCCTCTCGGCGCCCAGTGCGCCCAAAGCGCCAGGCATAGCGAAAAGACGGTGATAATCGGGACCGCCACGAACGTGAAGTAGGCGGTGTTCTTGAAGGCGTTCCACAACGTCTTGTTGTCGATTGCATGCAAGTAATGATCGAAACCGACGAATGGTTTATCGGGGTTGATGATGTCCCACCTGTGGAACGACACGTACAGCGAAAAAACCATCGCGATATAGGCGAAGATGATGATGATCGTCATCGCTGGCGCTATGAATACATAGCCGTGCCAGCTCTTCTGCATGCGCTTGAGGAAGCGCGCGAAGAGGCCGGGACCTTGGGTTAAACCCCGCATCGCCCCGACCCCTTGCATCGCTATCGCTCCTTGCTCAGAGGTGTCGGATTTCCCGACGCTTCTTTACAACTCTACGGCACGTCTTCGAGACATTCGATCGACGCGTCGAATATCTCGGCTACCGCTTCGTCCGGCGTCTTGTCGCCCAGCATCACGGCCTGACCGAGCGGCCGAATCACCTGTGACAGGCATCCGCGTCGGATGTACGGCCACGGACCCGCGTTGTCCATCGGCCTCAGACCTTCGTAGAAGGACCCCCACTGCGGCTGCGCCCGCTTCAGGAACGCCCAACCTTCCGTGTCGTAGAAGTCTTTTCTGGCGGACGGGATGTTGTTGATTCGAACACGACCGATCGCCGCGTCGAGGCTGCCGTACCAGGCCGCGAACTCGAATCCGAGATCGTTGTCGCCCTTCGTCGGCACCGTCATCATATTTGTCCAGGTGACGCCCTGCCGGTCCGTCCAGTTCGGGTACCTCGGCATCTGCACCATCTCGAACGGCAGGTCCGGCTGCTGCTGGTTGATTTCGCCGATGTTACCGCTGCCCATGTACAGAGCCGACGCCTCGCCGCGGACTTCTTCCGCGGCGAGG
>JAPOVO010000345.1 GCA_026708165.1 Chloroflexota bacterium
CTGCCTCCGCCCCGAAGGTAAAGCGACATGGCGCCGGAGCCGTCGGAGCCCAGCACGCTCTTGAGAACTCCCCCGCCAGAATCCGATTTCCGCAAAACGGCAGCCCCGGCGGCGTCGCCGAAGAGAACGCAGGTCGCACGGTCGCTCCAGTCAACGACGCGAGACATAGTCTCCGCCCCGACAAGCAAGACGTTGTCGACATGACCGCTCACGATCAAGCCGTCGGCCAGCGCCAGTCCCGATAGGAATCCAGTGCAAGCGGAATTGATGTCGATGGCGGCGGCGTTCGTGGCGCCTAGGGCGTCTTGAAGAAGATTCGAAACGGCGGGAAAGCCGAAATCGGGCGTAAGGGTCGCAACGATGATCATCTCGATATCTTCGGGACTAAGATCCGCCGTATCGAAAGCCTGCTGCGAGGCTTCGAGCGCAAGAGTGAAAGTTGATTCATCCTCACTGGCTATTCGGCGCTCGCGAATCCCGGTGCGTGTGCGGATCCAATCGTCGGTCGTGTCCACGATTAGTTCGAGGTCTCTGTTTGTACGCACTTGGTTCGGCAGTGACATGCCCCAACCCGTGATTACGGTGGATCGGTCCAAGATTCCTCCCCGATGCGGACAGCGGCGCTCAAACTGGGCGCAGCCATTGTTAGAGGAGCATGCCAGCCGGCGACACGAGAGTATATGCGGTAGAAATCAATGATGCTTGCGAGGCAGGAACTCCGCCGTTGATATAATTTGACGCTGTCGGGTTCAGCAAAGTTTCTCGCCGGTCTGCAATCCGGCCCGTCGCGTTGATGATTCTCCGGACTGGATAGCCGCCCTTGGCATTCGATATCGCCATAACTGGAATGGGCGCCTTGACGCCGCTCGGTGCAGGCGTGGACTCCATGTGGCAAGGCCTTTTGGCGGGAAAGTCGGGGATCGATCGGATAACCATCTTCGATCCTTCGAGTTTTCCGTGCCAGATCGCCGGTGAGGTTCCCGACTTCGATCCGGCCGCGGCCGTCGGAAGCCGGCTCGCGCGGCGTACTGACCGATACGTACAGTTCAGCATCGTTGCCGCGAAACAGGCGCTTGAAGATTCAGGACTGGATATCGCCGACGGGCTTCGAGATCGAGTTGGCGTTTATATCGGCAGCGGAATCGGCGGAATTACCACCTTCTACGAGCAAACTCTGGTCCTCAAAGATCGAGGCCACCGGCGCGTATCTCCGTTTCTGATTCCGATGATGATTCCCAACATGGCGTCCGGCCAGGTCGCTATCGAAGTGGGCGCGACTGGTCCGAATATGGCGCATGTTTCAGCCTGCGCTTCGGGAGCGCATGCAATTGGCGAAGCCGCTCAGGCTATCGCCAGAGGTGACGCGGTGGCCATGGTGGCCGGAGGCTCCGAAGCCGCGATTACGCCGGTCGGCCTGGCGGGGTTCTGCCAAGGCAGGGCGCTCAGCACGGGAAGTAACAACGATCCCGAGTCGGCCTCGCGGCCGTTCGACGCGCTACGCGACGGATTCGTTCCATCCGAGGGCGCCGGGGTTTTGATCCTGGAGGACATGGAGTTCGCTCGAAGCCGGGGAGCGCGAATACATGCCCGGTTGACGGGCTACGGAGCAAGCGCCGACGCATTTCACATCACTGCGCCGCCCGACGATGGCGCCGGCGCCGTCCAATCGATGGAGCGGGCGCTGGCCGCGGCGGGAGTCGCCGCTTCGGACGTGGACTATATCAACGCCCATGGGACTTCGACGCCGTTGGGCGACATTGCCGAGACCGCCGCGGTGAAGCGGGTATTCGGAAATGGGGCCGGGAGCGTTCCTGTCAGCTCGACCAAGTCCATGCTGGGGCACTTGATCGGAGCGGCTGGCTCGACCGAAGCCATCATTTGCGTCAAAGCGCTGCAGGATGGCGTCGTGCCGCCGACCACAAACTATGAGAATCCTGATCCGAAATGCGATCTGGACTATGTTCCGGGATCTCCACGGGAGCTGCGATTGGAGACCGTCCTGAGCAACAGCTTTGGATTCGGCGGGCAGAATTCGTCGCTGATCTTTCGTTCGGCTTAGGAAGCGTTGGAAACTCCATGCTGGACCGGTGACAGCGACTGATGCCAGGACTAGCAACCCTCGCCCGGACACTCCTTGACCGCGTTCGCAATACAGCCGTGCGCGAGATCGAGGTCACGCACCGCGGACTGCGCATCCGGCTTCGAAAAGGCGCGGGAGTCGTCGACAGACCCAGGAAAGTGCGCGAGATACCCGCGACGGTGCCCGAACCGGCCGCTGTCGACGAAAGCGCTGGTCTTGTCGACATCGCCACACCCGTGACGGGCGTCTTCTACCGGGCGCCGATTCCGGGTGGAGAGCCATTCGTCTCTGAAGGCGACGTTGTTCATGAAGGCCAGGTCATCGGCGTCGTCGAAGCGATGAAGATATTCAACGAGGTCGTGGCCCACATGGCGGGCAAGCTCGTCAGATTCATAGTGCAGGATGGAGAAGAAGTTCAGGAAGGCGGCACCGTCTCGCTGATAAGACCGCAAGACGCCGCGACGTCCAGGTCCAATGGACCGACCTATGCCTAGAGGAGCAGCCAAGTGTTGAAGGGTATGGCCGGACGTCGCGGCGCAGCGGTTCTGGCGGACGAAAACAAGATCGTCCGCGACGCAGGCCTTGTCGTCGGCGGGAGTCTGTTGCTGGCGCTGTGCGCTCAGATTTCGATCCCGCTTTGGTTCACGCCGGTACCGATAACTGGCCAGACCCTTGGCGTTCTGCTTATCGGCGCCGCGCTGGGGAGCCGCCGCGGCGCGCTCGCGATAATCCTGTATCTGATTGAAGGCGGCTCCGGGCTCCCATTTTTCGCGGGCGGCGGTTCGGGATGGGCCGCATTCTCCGGACCCACCGGCGGATACCTGATCGGGTTTGTCGCGGCTGCCTACGTCGTGGGGTGGCTGGCCGAGCGCGGATGGGACCGGCGATTCTGGACTGCTGCCGCGGCTATGCTGGCGGCGGAATTCGTCATCTATCTGTTCGGCGTGCCCTGGCTGGCCTACTTTGTCGGAGCCGCTGACGCGCTGCCTAAGGGAATGTTCCCGTTCATACCGGGCGACATCATCAAGCTGGTCATCGCCGCGCTGGTCCTGCCGTCGACCTGGAATCTCGTCGGGCGGCAGCGGAAATCCGGTTAGGTCCCAAAGATGAGGAAGCGGCTCGATAATGCGGTTGCTGATTTTGGGCAGACCCATCTGATATGTACAATCACCGCTGTAAACATGCGCTTCCTAGATTCACGCGAATGAACCGTATGGCGCATAGAAATACAAGCCTCCGACCGAGGCCACGGGCCCGCCTAGAAGCGCAAGGAGAGAGCTTTGGCAGTATTTGATGATGTGGTCGAGGTAATCTCGAAAACTCTCAAGGGAGTTGACGCGTCCAGCATTACGACGGAAACCCGGTTCGAGGCCGATCTGAACGCCGACTCTCTCGATCTCGTCGAGTTGATAATGGAGCTGGAAGAGCACTACGACCTCGCTATTCCCGACGAGGACGCTCAGAGCATTTCAACCGTCGGCGACGCTGTTGCTTACGTCGAGAAGCGTCAAGCCGAAGAGGCGGGCGGCTAGGGCTCTTCACGCGCCGATGCCGTCGCTCCGAGCGCCGGAACCGTCGTTCCGTGCCGCCCCGTACTGTCGTGCCGAGCCAAGCCGTGGAATCTGCTCTCCGATGGACGTCCGAAAGTTTCCCTCGCTGTAGCCTGTGCGGAGCTCGCCTGCCGTGAGCCTGTCGAACCGGTAGAAGCGCTCGTAATGACGATGGAAGCGTCCCCTCATCCCGATCGCGGACCTTCCGGAAACATCACGTGAGCCTGATTTCAACTGGTACGCTTGCGCTCGTCTGTGTTGAAATTGGCGCGACACGAAATCGGCCAGGAAGAGGTACTCTGGATTGGACGGCCCCACCGACGCTTTTCGCGACGTAATGCGAAGCTTCCCGACCGGCGTGACCGTGGTCGGGTCGGCCCACGGCGGGGAGAAGCGGGGGATGACCGTCAACTCCTTCACGTCCGTCTCGCTGAATCCCCCTACGGTCCTCATCTGCATCACCAAGGAATCCGGGTGTCACCCCGTAATCGAGAACTCGGGGGTCTTCTCGGTTAGCGTGCTCGCCGAAAACCAGAGCGAGCTGTCCAGCAAGTTCGCCGATCACGACGAAGTGGACGTACATCGATTCGTGGGCGTCGATCACCGCGTGGGGGTCTTGGGAGTCCCGCTGGTCGACGGAGCTATTGCGGAGCTTGAATGCGCGGTCGAAGACAGCCTCGGCTCGGGCGATCACACGGTGTTTGTTGGCAAGGTGATGTCGGCAAAAGTCACGTCCGACGAGTTCCCGCTGGTCTTCCATCGATCGGGTTACGCGAAGGTGGGCTAAGCCGCCGCCGACTGACCGTCCGGTTCCGCTTATCGGGACGCCGGATTTCTTCTCAACGCCAAAGCCCCACGGTCCCCTGTTGCGGGTCCATTCTCACCCAGTCGCCGGTTCTAACGACCTGATGCGCGGGTGGGAGTAGTCCTTGCATGATTGGGACCCCCGCAAGGATGGCTCCCTGAACGATCACCGGATTGGTCGAGTGCAGGATGATCCCCAGCGGCGCGACGCCGCGTGACGCCATCTCGCGGAGCATCCAGGACGTCGCGATTCCGCCCTTCGAGACCGGCGCAATGAGAATGACGCCCACGACGCTCTCGCCAAACAGGTCGTGTTCTTTGCGTGAAAACACTCCCCGCTCGCGATTCAGGTCGTAGCGGGCGCTGAAGCCGTGTTGCGATACCAAGGCCCGTCCCTCGGCCCTTGGTCCGTATCCGGGCTGTCCGGTCAACACGAGATCGGGATCGCGGGAGCGGGTGTTCACCACGGAATCCTGCCGGTCACCGCAGCCTCGACGCAAACGCTCGTCGGCCGGAACACCGGATCGAAGCCGTAACCGGCGATGATGTTGGCCAGCTTGGCCGAGTCGGTAACCAGGGTGCGGTAGCCGAACGTCTCGGCAAGCTCGTGGGGAGCCATCAGGTAGAAGCAGACGCCCGTCAGCAGCCGCGCGCCGGACTTCTCGATTGAGCGGGCGTATCCGAGACGCTCCGCTTCCGCTTTGACCATCGCGCTCGTGGTCACGTAAACGCGGGTAACCGGGCTGACGGTGTTGCCGTCGAACAGCGATGCCAGCTCCGCCAGTTCGGCTAGAGAGAGCTGTGGAGCGGAAAAGACCACCAGGTCCGGCTTCTCAACGTCCGCCTGAAAACCGCCGTATACCCCCGCTATGTCACCCGGATTGACCACGAACCTCTCGACCGGCTCGATTCCCCCAAACGCCTCGGCTTCGGTCCTGGCCTCCGGGGTGACACCGACGAGATGGAACATGCCGACCGAGCCGTAGCTCGCCATCGCCGCGCCTAGCTGCTTGAGATCGTCCGCGGATGGGCGCAGTCCGTCCCCGACCAGCGCCGGGACCTTCCAGTAGTCGTTGACGCGCCGGCCGATGAGGCATCCCAATGCACCCCAGTCCGATCTTTGGGACGGGCGGTCTTTCACCTCGACGCGGACCGTGGCTCGCCGGTGTTCGGGCAGATGAAACCCGTAACGCGGAACCCTTCCGGTGATCGACGCCGCCACCGCCGCCGGACCCGCCTCGAAGTTCGACCGCGCGCCTGCGACCGAGTTGGCATAGATCACCGTCCCGGTATCCCCCCACGCCAAATGCTCTCCGTAGACCGGGTTGTCCACCGTCTGGTAGTTGATACACGAATCGCACCGCCGCGCGCCCATTCGGTCGAATGCGTCTACGATGCCACGCTCGCGCTCGGTCCAGATCGGCCGCTGTCCCACCTCCGCCGCCCGCTCGAAATCGACGCTGCGAGGATTCGTGGTCGTGGGAATTGCACACCGCGCCCCCAGCGAAGATAAGTGACTCATGAATTCGATACCGTCGTCGCGCAGCGCCTCGGCGTCGGCGGCTACGTGGGCCGACCTCACCGGCACGAAGTCTTCGGTCCCGAAGAAGTCTCCGAGTTCGAGCTGGAACTCGATTGCCCAGCGCGCGGCCTCGCCGTGGTCTCCATCGAGCAGCGCCTGCTCTTGGGGTGTCAGTTCGATGCGGCTACCGCTCGCTCATTGCGATTCGCGGCGGAACCAGTGATAACGCGTCGGTTGCATGTAACGTCCGTATGGGGCAACGTAGACCATCATGACTTCCCAAGACCGCGCGCGTTCCGCGCGGCCCGACCCCAGAGCTTTACTGAACAGGCCGTTCGTGACGTTCCTGATCCTGTTCAGCCTCGGCGGCGCGGGCTGGATGCCCACGTTGAGCTTTCTCTCGGTATTCATACGCGACGAGTTGGGTGGCACCGTGCTTTCGGCGGCTCTGGTCTTTCTCGCGATTCATGGTGTCACGTCA
Organism: Chloroflexota bacterium; assembly: GCA_026708165.1. Classification (GTDB taxonomy): domain Bacteria; phylum Chloroflexota; class UBA11872; order UBA11872; family VXNJ01; genus JAPOVO01. The sequence continues at coordinate 6,438 of JAPOVO010000345.1, forward strand.
ACCCTCGGTTTGACCAGCGGCCTCTGGATTAGCCGGTTCGGGAGCAAGTCCACGTATGCGCTCGGCTTGGGAGGTATCACTCTCCTCCTCGCGGCCCTCGCCTGGGCGCCCGACTTTCGATTGGTCCTGGCCGTTGGACCGATTACGGGACTGTTTATCGCCTATCACTGGACGGGTCTTCAGTCCTACATTATCGAATCTAGTCCGCAGTCTCTCCGGGGCCTCGCCAGCGGCATTGCGAGCTTCGCGATGGTGCTGGCGCCCGGAGTCGCCGGTCCTCTCTTCGGAAGTCTGGCGGCCAGTTCGGGATACCGCGCTCTGGGAGTCGCGGCCACGGCGCTCGTCGGATCGGCGTGTGTGCTGGCGGTGGTGCTGTTGCCCAACCTACACCGCCGCGGTTACGCGGCTCGTCAAACCGGCCTGAGGCTCCGGGCCTACGCCGGTCTCTTTCGCTATGGAGCGGTCAATTGGATGCTCTTCGTGCGGGCTGCCACCAGCATGTCATTCGGCATATTCATGCTGCTGGCGGGCCCCAAGCTCGTCGATTCCGGCGGCGGTCTCCAGGCCGTCGGCTTGTTCGTGGGCTTCGGAGCGATCGGCGGAGGGGCCGCGCAGATCGTCGTTGGGAGACTCTCCGACGCTATCGGGCGGCGAGTCTTGCTCGCCGGTTCGCTCGTATTGGGAGCCTTGTCGGCGGTCTTGTTCGGACTCACCGACAACCTCGCTCTGCTCATGCTCGCGTCCAGCATCCAGTGGTTCGCGCAGAGCGCCTTTCAAACTCTGCTTGTCGCCGTCGGCGGCGACATCTCGCCGCGCGGTGAGATGGGACGCGTAATGGCCTTGCAGACCAGCTCGTTCTCGTGGGGACTGGTCGTCGGGATGTTGGTAGCCGGTTTTCTGCATCCGGTCTCGGCCGCGCTTCCGTTTCACGTCACCGCCGCCGTGCTCATCGCCGCTATCGTCGGCTCGTTCAAGCTGCCGGAGCAGATAACAACACCCTCGCGATTGGGCGCCAAAGACCAACCCGACCCCGTCGCGGCAAGCTAGCCCGACAGTGATGACCGAAGGATACGGACGGGTCTTCAGAGCTTGTTTCAAGATGCTGGCGTCCGCGAGCTTCCAACCTTACGCGCTCCCTTTCCCCCGCCTCGGTCCCCTCTCCCCTTGTGGGAGAGGGATAGGGTGAGGGGGTCGCGCATAGTCATCAAGCTACATCAGCCTTCCACGGCCGCCTGATCCGCCTTGACCGCCAACCCCCCCAACCGTCAACCCCGACGCCGCGACTTCCCCTACGTCTGGCGCTGGATGCGCATCGACCTGCCCATGCGAATCGTTCCGTTCGTCGCGCTCCCGGTCGTCTGGAGCCTGGTCTGGGGACCGGGCCTCGGATCGGTGGGCTTGCATATACCCTATGGCCCCACAGCCTGGATCTGGATCGCTCTCATGGCGGTCGTCGTGTTCGCCGCATGTGTCGTTTTCTTTCCAAAGGCATTGACTGGGCCCGCAACTTGCACCCCGGGCCCGCTGGCCCTACGTTTCCGT
>JAPOVO010000080.1 GCA_026708165.1 Chloroflexota bacterium
GTTCAGGATTGTGCGCCACGGCAACAGCAGGTCGCGCTGCGGCATATACCCCACTACTCCGGTCTGGCCCGACAACCGTTCGCCCCGCAGAAGCACCTCGCCCCGGTCCGCCATCTCGAGGCCGGAAACTACGTTGAAGATGGTGCTCTTGCCGCATCCACTCGGACCGATGATGGTCACGAACTCACCCTCGAACGCTCTCATCGACAAGGACTCCAGCGCGCTTACTGCGTCGGGTCCTTCGCCGAAGACCTTGCACACCCCCCGCATCTCCAGCACGCATCCGGACCGTGCGGGCGAGCTGTTTACGATTCGCTCAACCGGGTTACCGCTTGGGGAGGAAGTCATTGGAAAAAGCGGACTCCCAATCGAGCAGCTCATCGACAAGCTCGTTTTCGACCATCCACTCGGACATTTGCTGCCAGATTCCAGGGTCCTGGTAGCCCCATTGAGACGCTTCGGCCTGGTATTCCGGACTCAGCCAGTCCTGTGATGGGCCCACCAGTTCCGCATCGGTCTCCGGTGCTGCCGCCACGAGTATCTCGGCCGCGTCGGCTGGCTTCTCGATCGCGAATTCATATCCTCTCGCAATCGCCGCGACCGTCCCGGCCACGACGTCGGGATTATTCTTAATCAGCGACTCGTTGGTCATCAGCAACGGCGTGTAGTAGTCGGGGACTCCCCAGTCGCGCAGAAACACGGTGTTTATCTCGATCCCTTCGAGGCCCGCCTTGACTCCCTGCCACGCAAAGAAAATCCAGTACAGGTCCACGTCGCGCTGGATGATGGTGAGAAAGTCAGCAGCTCCGGCATCCACCGTCTTTAGGGTGTCGGGATCGGCCCCGTCCGCCTCCATCATGGTGCGGAGGAAAGCCAGCTCCAGCGGCGAGCCGAATCCCCCATACGTTTTGCCCTCGAAGTCCCGCGGACGAGTGATGCCTCTATCGGCGTGACTGGCAAATCCGGAAGTGTTGTGCTGGATGATGGCCGCGATGGAAACGACCGGAATCCCCTCCAGCCTTGCCGGAGTCATGAACTCCTGGAAGCCTATTCCGAACTCCACCTTGCCCGCGCCTACGACCTGCGGACCGCCGCCCTCCGCGGGCTCGATGATTTCGAAATCGAGGTTTTCATCCTCGAAATAGCCATTCTCCCGCGCCACGTACAGGCCCGTGTGATTGGTGTTGGGCACCCAATCGAGCATCAGCTTGGCGGAAGTCCGTTTGGCAACGGCGCGTCCACCGGAGTCCTCACAACCCGCGAGGGCGGCCAGCGCCGCGCCGGCTCCCATTAGGGCAAGAAAACGTCGCCTAGTCATCATCCCATCTCCTTTCGACTGTAATGCCACGGCATCGACCAGCGAGCCAGCAGATCGATCAAAACGAAAATCCCGATCGCCAGCGCCGAAACGAGCACGATTACCACAAACGCGCGGTCGGCCCTGAACGAGTTCTGCGATCTGATCAGAAATACGCCAAGTCCCCGGCTCGCCCCCAGCCACTCGACGATCACGGCTCCAATGACGCTGTAGGTCGCGGCAATCTTCGCGCCCGCCGCCAGCGAAGGCAGCGCCGCCGGCAAGCGTCCAATCCGAAACATCTGCCACTTGCTCGCGCCCATCGCCTTAAGCAGACTCAAAATCTCGCTATCGGCGGCGCGCAAACCGTCCAGGAACGAAATGCAAATGGGGAAGAAGCAGACGAGCACGATCAGCGCGATCTTGGGCGTGATTCCGAATCCGAACCAGATCACCAGCAGAGGCGCGAGAACAATCACCGGAACCGACTGGGATATCACCAGAAGCGGATATATGGTCCGCCAGATTATCGAGAACATATGGCTCGCCACCGCCGTGGCGATACCCAATACGAGCGCGATTCCGAAGCCGGAGGCCACTTCGATCAGCGTGATGTCCGCGTGATGCCAGATGAGGTCAGCCGACTCGATGAAAGCCTTCACGATGTCGGCCGGTGACGGTAGCAGCCACCGAGGCGTCTCCCGCCACTCCACGACGATCTGCCACGTCGCGATCAGCGACAGGAGCAAGATCCCGGGCAATAGAGTCGCACCCAGCGCGGGCTGGCGGCGACCCGTATTCACGGATTTATCCAAAGTTCGTCCTCAAGCGGCCGAGATTTCGCCTGCGCGCCTCACGCAGACCGGAACGGGGCCGTCTTTTCGCCCATCGTCATCACGCCGGCCTGACTTTCCAGCAGCCGGATGTTCGACTGCACGGCGCCGGAAGTCGCCAGCGCGGCGCGGTGAGCGGCGACCGCCACTTCGACAAGCTGATCGAGATCGTCGCCTTCAAGCGCCGTCTCCATCGGCCCCACTTCGTGGACGACTCCGCTCTCCTTTATCGCCGCAATCGCCGCGTTGACCGCCTCGAGCGGTTCGTCCGACTGCAGAGGCATCACCTGAATCGCGAGACTTGCTTTTGGCATCTCTTCCCCCAAACAAAAAACCGCAGGTTTTGTCCTGAACCTGCGGTTGTCAGCTAAATGACCATCCCTACGCTGGCATTACCCAGATCAGGTTCCAAGGGTCGGCGGCGTCACGACCGCCATCTCAGCCGGGCACATCCCAGCTCCCCTCTGTGATTAAGTCGATCCCTAGATAGGCGCTCCGTTGGTTTTCGGTCTACCAGATCGCTTGCACATTGATATTACATTCCGTGGAGGAATTTTTCGAAATCGATTCACGTCGTCATACGCGGATCACTCCGCTAGCAGCGGTTCGACGAGTGCCGCGATTCGCTCATCATCCAGCGGACCGATCCAGCGCCGCACCAGAACGTTCTTGCGATCCACTACAAACGTCTCCGGCAGACCCGTGACCCCATACTCCACAGCTACCGAGCTTACGCCCTGCAATCCGTTCGGATAAGAGATGTTCATTGCCTCGACGAAGTCGACAGCGTCTTGAGGCTCATCCCATACGTCTAGCCCAAACACGACCAGGCCGCGTTCTCGATATTTTTGCCAGGCCCTCTCCAGCGCGGGTGCCTCAGCGCGGCACGGCGGACACCAGGACGCCCAGAAATTCAGTAGGACGACATTTCCCCGCTGACGTGAGAGCTGGAACATCGATCCGTCAAACTTCTCGACCACGAAGTCCGGCGCGGGACGGCTGCGCACGAATCCCTCGCCGCCGGTCGCGTTGACGCCAAAACCACCAGATTCGCCGCTACGCGACAGTCTGACTCCAACGAGAGCAAGAAACGCTCCCGCGAGTCCGAGCGCGCCCACCGAAACCGCGGCGCGGCGCGAAAGATAGCGGCGCGCGAGGCGCGGCGATTTTGAAATCCGTGGGGATTCGGCGGGAGGGATCAGATCAAGTGACTCCAATTCGCCATGGCGATCCAGAGTTTAGCCGTCGAAAACACACACCGACGCGTTCGGTTCCAAGACAGACCGCCTCATCGCGGCTATCCGGTCATACGCGTCCGTCCGAGTCTCAACGAGTTAAAGACCACCGATAGCGAACTGAGCGCCATTGCGCCTGCCGCCAACGCCGGCGTCAGTTGAATCTCGAACACCGGAAAGAGCACTCCGGCAGCGACAGGTATCAAGGCTACGTTGTACCCGAAAGCCCAAAAGAGATTCTGCCGGATAGTTCTAAGCGTCGACCTGCTTAGCTGAATAGCGTCGGCAACACCATGCAAATCGCTGCGAATCAGAGTCACGTCGGACGTCTCGACGGCGATGTCGGTCCCGCTGCCCATCGCGATTCCAACGTAGGCCTTGGCGAGCGCCGGCGCGTCGTTTATGCCGTCACCCGCCATCGCGACCCTCAGTCCTTTCTGCTGCAATTCCTCGACTACTTGCGACTTCCCTTCAGGGGCAACCTCCGACCGCACCGCGTCGACTCCTACGTGATCGGCAACCATCCTGGCAATACCGGCCCTGTCGCCGGTCACCAATTCAACGTGCAACCCCATGCTGCGCAGACGGCCGACGGCCTCGCGAGCCTCGGGCCTGGGAACATCCGCTACCGCCAGAACGGCGGAAATCCTGCCATCGATTGCGGCGAACACCGGAGTCTTACCCTCTTCCTCGAATCGACCTGCTATGGCCGCAGAACCGTCGAGCGGCACGTTCCGCTGGGCCAGGAGACGCTCCGTCCCTATCAGTACATGCTCTCCATCGACTCTGGCCTCCACTCCCATTCCCGTTAGCGAACGGAAGTTCGACGCGTCACGAAGTTCGACTTTTCGCCTGCGGGCTGCCTCCACGACGGCCTGGCCTATCGGATGCTCGGAATCCGCCTCGGCGGCGGCCATCACGCCTAGGAGATCGCGTTCAGTTACGCCGTTCAGCGGCGCGATGTCGGTCAATTCCGCCGTCCCCCGGGTAATCGTGCCTGTCTTGTCGAGGATAACCGCGTCTACCTTTCCCGCCGCCTCCAGAGCTTCGCCACCGCGTATCAGGATTCCCGACTCGGCACCCTTGCCTGCCCCGACCATTATTGCGGTGGGAGTCGCTAGGCCTAGTGCGCATGGGCAGGCAACCACGAGCACAGCCACGGAACTAATCAGGGCGTGGGTTACTGCCGGTTCCGGACCGACCGCAAGCCAAACGCCCAAAGTGACCAGCGCTATGAGCAAGACCGCCGGTACGAAGCGTGCCGCAACCCGATCGGCAAGCCGCTGAACGGGAGCCTTGCTCGACTGGGCTTGCTCCACAAGACCGATCATCTGCGAAAGAAACGTATCCCGACCGACTTTCATCGTGGCAACCCGAAGGCTGCCGGTGGTATTCACGGTCGCGCCGACAACCCGGTCGCCGGTGCCTTTTTCAACCGGAATGCTCTCACCAGTAACCATCGACTCGTCAACCGAAGACTCGCCTTCGAGCACTTCGCCGTCGACGGGGATCTTCTCGCCTGGACGCACCGCGACCACATCCCCGACGACGACGTCCGCAACAGGAATGGTCATCTCGGTCCCGTCGCGGATCACGCGCGCCGTGTCGGGACGCAGTCCTATAAGACGCTTTATCGCAAGCGAAGTTCGTCCCTTCGCTCGCGCTTCGAGAAACCGACCCAGCAAAATCAAGCCGATGATTATCGCCGCCGTGTCGTAGTAGTAAGCGACTTCGGCGGTCGAGCCGGTCAAGACCTGCGGCCATAAGGTGAGGATGACGCTGTAGAAATACGCCGCGTTAGTCCCTATGGAGATCAGTGTGTTCATGTCCGCGCGCCATCTGCGCCCGGCTTTCCAGGCTCCTGTATGGAAACGCCACCCGGCCCAAAACTGCACCGGAGTCACAATTGCGAGCAGGAAAAACGGCTCCCCCATCAGACCTGGTGCCGGAATAAACTCCATCGATCCCCACAGAGCGACGAAGCCCACCGCCAGGGCAGCAACCGCCTTGACTAGCAGGTCCCGCAAGTTGCGATCACGGGCAGCGACGATCCCTCCGCCTGTCTCATCCATTTCGGCCGGACGGTCCTCTACCGGGTCATCGACAAGCTCATATCCGGCCTGCTCTATCGCGTTTTGCAGATCGGCTCTCGTGGCCGTTCCGCCTATCAGCCGCACGCTCGCGCGTTCCGTAGCAAGATTTACAATCGCTTCGACCACTCCCGAAACGCTGGCGACCGCCCGCTCGACACTTCCAACGCACGACGCGCAGCTCATGCCCGCCACTTGCAGTTTGATTGACTCGATCGGAACCTCATAGCCGGCTTCCTCGACCCGTTCAACGACCTCAGGCAGCGTCACCGAATCAGAGTTGAATCGAACGCTAAGAGTCCCTTGAACAAGGTTGACAGTCGCTTCGCTCACGCCCTCGGCGGACAAGGCCCCCCGCTCGACGCGACCTACGCACGCGGCGCAGTGCATCCCCGTTACCGGCAGCGTAAGCGTCTGCGAGTGAGCCGCGCGGTCCGTCTGCGCCTGCATCAGGAATCCCTCCTCGAACCACCGGCGGTGGCAGAACCCAGCAGCGAGCTTGCGACCTGCTCGATTACCTCACCCGTCGAAGCCACCCGGCGAAGATGGCCCGTGCCTTTGAACACGTCCAGCAATTCGCCGATTACTCGCTGCCGCTCCATCGGGTCCGTTCCCCGAATAGCGGTGGTCACGCAGCTCTGCAGATGCTTCTCCAAGATGGCGGCGTTGACTCGCTCGATAGCCCCCTGGATCGCAAGCGTCTGTTTGAGGATGTCAACGCAGTATCGGTCGTCCGCAATCATCCTCTCGACCGCCGAGGCGTGACCTTCGATCGATTTCCACCGGTTGAGAATCTTCCTGATCTCATCATCCAACTTGATCGAATCTCCACTACGACACATTGGCAGTACCCCACCTGGGGTGGGGTATAACTCTTATACTACTCTTCCATAAGCCCATCCGAGATCGTTGCCAAAAGGCAGTAGGAGAAAGCGAACCATCGAGCGCCCGATTTCCTTGAACGCATCTCGGCAGGCGGCAGACCGCTCCGTGATACCGTTGGTGGCTAAATGACCTGTAATCAGGTTGTCCGGCGCTCTTAGGTTAGATCGGTCCGTCGCATCAGGGGGTTGCAGAGGAGGTCGGGATGCCGAGAACGGAATACGAAAACCAGCTTCAGAGAATCCAGGACGAGCTCCTGCAAATTGGCGCCCTCGTCGAATCCAGCATCACCAAGGCCCTCCAGGCGCTCAAACGCCGCGACCTCGAAACGTCTCGTCAGGTCGTGGAAGACGACGACGAGATCGACTCCAGGCATCTGGCGCTCGAAGAGCAATGCATCGACGTTCTGGCCCTTCAGCAACCAATGGGTGGCGATCTCCGGACTCTGGTGAGCGTGCTCCTGATTGCCTCAGAACTTGAACGGATGGGTGACTACGCGGAGGGAATAGCCAAAATCAGCCTCCGCATGGGCGACGATCCACTGCTCAAACCGCTGATCGACATCCCCCGGATGGGCGAGATAGCTATACAAATGCTCCGCAACAGTCTGCGCGCGTTCGTGAATCACGACAACGAGGCCGCTATGCAGGTCGCGGCAGACGACGATGAGGTTGACGCTCTGTACGAACAGGTCTTCAGAGAGCTGCTTGTCTACATGATCGAGAATCCCGGGACTATTCGCCGCGCGACTTATCTGATATGGGTAGCCCACGACCTGGAACGAATCGCCGACCGCGCAACCAATATCGCCGAACGGGTCATCTACGTGACCACCGGCGTGCTTCCCAAATCGGTCTGACCAGGCGCGCAAGTCTGTCCACCTCGCCGACTGGCATCCATGGAGTGCCTGCGCTAGTGGTGGTTTGACTCCGAGTAGTGGTTCGACAGCAGGTCTTCGCCCCAGTCATGCTCGAAGTCCCGCCAAACGGCGTGAATGTGATTCCCATCGTTCTGGGTGTTGTCGTACTCGATCATGAAGTGCGAGCCAACCACCGAGTAGTAATGCTTCTCGCCTCTTTCCTCCGGGTCCGCCCACGCGAACGTCGTGGTTTCCAGTCCCGCCGACTCGATCTTCCTCCACTCGTTGCGAGCCACTTCTTGCGCCGCTCGCTCAACGTAATACCGAATCAGCTCGACCATGCGATCACGTTGAACGCCCGACATCATCGAAAACGCAACGCCGCGTAGCGGCATCTCGGGCGAAGCCGTCCGGTAGTTCTTCGTGAGAATGTCGTCCGGCGCGACCGGATCGACAATCGCCTGCTTTTTCAGGCCGCCATCCAGACTTCCGAGGACCGCCCTCGCCAGGTCCTCCTCCTGCGACAGAATTCTCTTGCCCTTCTCTAGTCCATGCCTCACCTCGGCGGGATTGGCTCCGAGAAAGAATGGAAGCGGCGAGACGACTTGCCGATCGATCACCGTAAAGTGCAGGCCAATGTGATGACCGCCGGCCCGCCACGCCCACGGCTCGGACCCCGCCGGATCGCCGAAGATGCTATTCCGGACGGGGCGACCGTCGAACAGCCGCTGCAGGTGCGGTGCCGCAGTTGGCGGGCGGCGGGGGCTCGGGCG
>JAPOVO010000207.1 GCA_026708165.1 Chloroflexota bacterium
CTGCTCCGCCTCGTAGTAGACCCATTTAGTGGCCAGCTTGAACTGGACCATCGTCAGGAACATGATGATCACGAAGAGGACCCAGGCCATAGCCGAGGCGTACCCCATCTTCAGGTGCTGGAACGCCGTCTCGTAGATCAGATATGCATAGAAGTACGTGGAGTTGAGAGGCCCTCCCTGGGTGATGACGTAAATCCCCTCGAAAATCTGAAACGCGTTGATGAAGCCGAGCACCAGGTTGAAGAAGATGGTAGGAGTAATCATCGGGAGCGTGACGTTCCAGAACTTGAACCAGCGGTTGGCTCCGTCGACCTCAGCGGCTTCATAGAGGTGTTGGGGGACCCCTTGGAGACCCGCCAGGTAGATCACCATGCTCGTCCCGGCGTAGAAAAGCGAGGTCAAAATGAAGGTTGGCTTCGACCATATCTCGTGCTGGAACCAGAGCGGCGGGTTGCTCATCCCGAACCACCCTCTCAGAATCTGATTCACGACGCCGAGGCTCGGGTCGAAAATGTATATGTACAGAAGCAGGATCGCGGGTCCCGCCAGCACCGCGGGCAGGTAGTAGAGCGTCCGGTACAGCCGGATGCCGCGCACCGCCTGATTCATTAGCAGTGCGACGCCGAGCGATACGACCAAGTAGGCCGGCACCTGCGTGAACGCGTAGAAGAAGTCGTTCTTGATGGTTACGTCGTAGAGCTTGTCGCGGAAGAAGAGCTTGGTGAAGTTGTCGAATCCGACGAACTGCGGATCGCGCACGATGTCCCACTTGAAGAATGCGATGATGAGCGAGAAGACCATCGGGTACAACGTCAGCAGCAGGAAACCGATGATCCAGGGCAAGGCGAAGGAATAGCCCCAATAAAGCGACTGGCGCTGGCGTCTTCGAATAGGCGCGCGCATTTCGAAACTTTCTCTCAGCGTCGGGGGGAGGAGCCTCAGGAACTGCTCGTAGGGCCGTATCAGGAAGAGCACCCCTGAGCCGATGATGCCGATCAGGGCCAGCGTCGGGAACCCCTTTAGCACCGGAATGTCGGTCACGGCGGCTACGGGGCCGATCCCTACCTTTTGGTCGACAAAGACGAACCACAAGAAGAGAAAGAACGCCGGTAGCAGGTATGCGAGGGAAATGAAGAGGGCAAACCAAGCGGCGCGGCTTGAGCCGACGAACTCGGGCTTACCTGACCCGTAAGTTTGTCCTGACCACTGCGTGGTTACCACGCTCGAGCCGGTTCCACGTAGACGAACAAACGTCTCATTTCCTGTTCCCTGCTACCCCCTTCTTGTCGTCCGCTGTCTGCAGTCCGGCCGCGCGGCAATGGTAGTTACCGCATCACACCGGGCCTAGTCCGGATACGATCATCCGACAGCCGCGGCGATTGGCGAATATCCTAAATGACGCAGCTTAGCCAAGTCTAGGCGCGCCGCCGATCTGATACATTCGGGACGACGGGGCTTTGTAACAGGTAGACGGAGGTGTTTGCAATGGAAACCCTGGGAGCCGCCATCTGGGGTGCGGGAAACGTCTCGACGGAGCACATCAGGTCCTATGTGGCGAACCCGCACTGCGAGGTTCGGGCCATCGGCAGCCGGACGCGCGCCTCGGCGGAATCCAAGCGGGACATGTTCGGGCTGGACTGCGCGATCTACACCGACTACGAGGAGTTCCTGGGCGATGCGGGAATCGACGTGTTTTCGATCTGCACGCCGGCGGAGAATCACTCGCGGGAGGCAATCCTCGGCGCCGAGGCCGGCAAGCACATGCTGGTCGAGAAGCCGGTGGCAACAAGCTTCGAGGAGCTGCACGCCATGGATAGCGCCGTGCAGGAGGCAGGCGTGAAGACGGTGGTGAGCTTCGTGCTGCACTGGAACGAGATGATCATCAATCTGAAGACGCTCATAGGCGCCGGGGCGCTAGGTGAAGTTTTCTACGTTCAGACCGACTACTGGCATCCGCTGTGGGTGCGGGGCAGAGACGGGGCGTGGGAGCAGGAGCAGACGAGCATGTTGCTGGGCGGCTGCCACGCGGTTGACATGACCCGGTACCTGATGGAGTCGGACATCGTGTCGGTAACGGCGCTCGGTGTGGACGTGAATCCGAACAACTTCAGCAACGCCAACATGACCACGCTCGTGGAGTTCGCCAACGGGCGGATCGGCAAGGTCTCCTGCATAGGCGAGTCGAGAATGCCTTACGTCTTCAACGTAGAGGTGTTTGGGTCAGAGGGTACATTCCGTAACGGCCATTTGTACTCACATTTCACGCCGGCGCAGAACGACTGGACTTTCATTCCTTCGATAGAGCCGGATAGCGCCGACGTGGCGCACCATCCGTTCCAAGGGCAGATCGATCACCTGATCGAGTGCATCCTGGAAGGCAAGGACTCGCACGTCGACTTAAGGGATGCGGTCAATACTCATGAGGCCTGCCTCGGGGCAGAGGTGTCAATCGCCCGAGACAACTCCAAGATCCGGTTGCCGTATGAAGGTTAGGTTGGGGCGGCGCGGCGACCGGGCCAATCCGGAAAGGACCTGGCGATGGAGCGAGTAAAGATCGCGGTGATCGGAGCCGGCCTGCGAGGGACGCAACATCTGGAGACACTGGTCAGGCTAACGGACGCGTTCGAGATAGTAGGCATAGCAGAGCAGGACCCGCAGAGAGCGGAGAGAGCCAGGCAGACCTATGGAGCACCGGTGTTCAAGCGGCCGGACGAGATGCTGGACGAGGTCCAGCCGGCCGTCTTGGACGTGATAGTGCCGCCGGACGGACACCTTCCGATGACCGCGCTGGCGGCGGACAGGGGCGTTCACGTGCTGGTGGAGACGCCGATTGCACCGACCCTCGCTCAGACAGACGCAATGATCGAGGTCTGCGAGCAGAAAGGCGTTGCTTTGCAACTCGCCGAGAACGTGTGGCGATTTCCGAACGAGCGGCTCAAGAAGAAGGCCATCGACGCGGGCCTGCTGGGGGACGTAATAAACGTCCAGCTTTTCTACCGCTCAGGCTCGTACCACGGAATGAACGCGATCCATACCCACATAGGCTGCGGGCCGTCGCGGGTGATCGGTCACGCCAGGTCGCTCAAGCGCCGCGTGGACTTCGAGCCGGCGGAGGACATTCGGCCCGTCTCACCGTCGTATGCCTGGGAGATTGGCGTCTTTGACTTCCCCAACGGTGCGACGGCGGTCTACCAATTTCCGTCCCGCACTGAGCGCGGCAACTACTGGGAGATCATCGGCACGGCGGGCAGCTTTGTAGATACTGAAGCGGTTTTCTATGGAGACTCGGCCCCGGCTCCGGTGTCTATCGAGGCCGAGATGGACGGCGAAACAATCGTGGCTATCTGGCTGCCGGTGGATCCGGAAGTGCGGTGGGAGAATCCCTTTGCCAAGTATGGCGTGCAGGGGCCGGACGGCGTGGCGATAGCGGACCTGTATATGACGATGCACTCGGCCGCCACCGAAGGGAGGTCGCCAGACTATGGAGGCGCGGGCGGCAGGCTTGACCAGGAAATGCTCATCGGCGTGCGCGAGTCGGCGTTCAGCGGCGGCAAGCCGGTGGAGTTCCCCCTGACCGAAACGACCGCCTACGAACGGCGGCTGCTCGAAGAGTACGAGCGGAAATACGGTTCCGACGCGCTGGATACGAGCCCCCGAGGCCTGGCGAACCGTCTATCCGCGGCAGTCGCTGAAGGGCACGTTCGTCGGGTAGCCGGATGAGAGTGCTCCCGTTGCAGTGCGCCCCGCGAACGAGACGCTCGCTGCTGCGAGCGCACTAATCGAGCTAATCCCGCATCTGGATTTGGCGAAGGCTAACCTAACCGCCGCCAGCCCCTAATTCGTAAGGCTTAGGCAGGGCGTGCCAGGGGCAAGGTCACCGGCCGGTTCTCGTCGGACGACTGCTTCCATGCCAGGCACAGTTCGATTCCGCGAGCGGCCAGCTCGGCCGAAAGCTCGCAGTCCAATCCGTCCTTGACGGCGGTCACCCACGCGTCAAGCTCGTTGAGGTGGACACGCTTTGCATGTTGGTGATCGTGCTGGAAGCCGTGGATCCCTTCTTTAGTGAACAGCGTCCCCTGGCTAGTGGACTGGCTAGTCCTCACGAAGCCAGCGGTGCCCATAACCTCAATCTCCCAGAGCGGGCCGGGCCATTGGGGGGAACAGTAGAGGTCCATAGACCCGATGCGTCCGTCTTTGAACTTGACCAGGCCCTTGGCGCTGTCCTGGGGCTGCGCGTCGTGCGGATTCAGCTTGGCGTAGTGCGCAAAGGCGCTCTCTACTTCGGCCCAGTCCATGAACCACTGAGTCAGATCGGCCGTATAGAAGCCGAGATGCACCTCGGGCCCTCTCATTTCCACCCCGGCGGGAACTCTCGACTTGAGCGACCCGGTGTGCGACAAGTACGCTCGCACGGACATCACGTCGCCCAGGTCGCCGGCGTCGATCAATGCTTTGGCTTGCCGAATGGCGTCGTCGTAACGCGCGGGATTGCACGCCCCGGTTTTGATTCCGTGCTTATGGATGGCGCCAAGGATGGGATCTATATCGTGCAGCTCGTCGCACACGGGTTTGTGGAAGAACATGTGAACGCCGGTCGGCGCTATCGCCTCCACCTGATCGCGATGGTCGACCGTGTTGCCGCAAATGCAGACTCCGTCCAGCGATTCCTGACTGATCATTGCCACGGGGTCGTCGTACATTCGCACTTCGAAATGGCGGCCGTACTCTTCGAGAGACGTTCGACGGCTGGCTCCGCCGCGCGGCGGAATCTGACCGATGGAAACGCCACGTTCTTCTTCGGGCGGCCAGGTTGAGGCAGCTACGAACTCGACGCCGTGGTTTTCCCAGAGCGCCTCGGCGAACGCGAACGCGTAGTATCCGGAAATTCCGACTATTCCGACCCGTGGCGGCATGCTTCTCTCCCTTGGGCTGAAGAACGACATAGGATATCTGAATAACGCCGAGGGCGATTGGCCGCTCTTGCAATGACCCCGGTCACTGTGGCGGCTTATTCTATTTGTAGACCGAGGTGGAGTCCGCTCTGGTTGTGGGACTCGGGCGGGCTGCGGCAGATGAGCTCGCCAAGGGCCGCTGCCCGGTCGATACAGTTCCCTTTTTGACAGTTCCGGAGATTCTATTTTGAAGTTACTAGGTTCGATATCGATAGACGCACCGCAGGAGTCCGTCTTCGACCTCGTCGCGGATCCAGACCGGCGAGGCGAGTGGGCTAAGGGAATGATTGAAATGAGGTACACCTCGGAGTTCGACCCGCAGAATCCGGTGGGCGCGGAGTTCATGCAGAGGATCAAGGAAGGGGGCAGGGAGACCGAGTATTCAGGTGTGGTGACCGCCTATGACCGGCCCAATCTTCTTGTCTCTAAAATCACCGGCGGCGGGTTTACGATGGACCTGGAATACAGATTGGCTTCCTCCGGAGGCGGCGTGATCGTGGAGAACTCCGTCGCCCTAGTTTCCGAGTCAAGGGTAGCGAAGGTGATGGGGGTCCTGTTTGGCTGGCTCACCCGACAGATCGCCAGGAAGCAGCTCAAGAGGCTGAAAGCAATCGCCGAATCGGAGGCTGAGTCTCCAGCGGGATAGACGCGACTTGAGCAAGCGTCGAAACGGCTTGCTGTTCCCGTGCGAACGAGAATCCAGGCTTCGTTGTTTGGACACAAGCAGAGGTGACTGACGAAGTAGCTTTATGACGAATAGCCTCAGGCAATCTCCTCAATCACCCGCAAGAGGCCCCGCGCTGTCGTGTTCCAGCTAAATGCCTTAGCGCGCTCAAGTCCGCGTCTGCTCAGCTCATGCCGCAGTGCGTCATCCGCGGCCAGCGATTCCATGATCCCCGCCAGCTCGTCGGGATCATGGGGATCGAAATACTTGCCCGCGTCTCCCACAACTTCCGGCAATGCGCCCGCGCGCGCCGCCACCACGGGTGCGCCGCAGGCCATGGCTTCGAGCGCCGGCAGGCCGAAGCCTTCGTAGAATCCGGCGATCACTAGCGCGTCGGCGCCGGCCATCAAACATGCGACCTGCTCATTCGATGTCGACGAAAGCTGGATGATCCGCTTGATTCGTGGAACCTCGCCACTTCCTCCCTCGGCGGCGTCCCATCCCGAGCCTCCGACCAGGACCAGGTTGTGCGGGATCCGGTTCTTCGCGAGCAGACTCTCGAACGCCCGGGTTATGGCCGGGATGTTTTTGCGTGGCTGCGCCGTACCGACGTGCAAGAAGTAGGGCTTTTCGACTCCCAGCTCCGTTAACACGGCTTCGACCTCGGTCGCCGGTATTCGGGCATGGAAGACTTCTCGGTCGTGCGCGTTGGGAAGCACCGCTACTTTCGATTCCGGCACACCGTATATCCGCGTCAGATCGGCGCCAGTGGTTGCAGACACAGCCATTAGTCTGGTCGCGGCGTGAACGCTCTGGGCCGTCCACCGGTCGAGATGTCTAATGACGTCGAGAGGGAAGTGGCGCCGCGCGTCCGGGAGCATGAAGGCTAGATCATGGACTATCGCGACTCCCGGCGGCCCTGTGCCGATGGGTAGAGGCTCGTGAGCGTTATAGATAACGGCGTCGAGCTTGTTCCACGTGCGGCTCAGCTTTAGGCGAAACCGGTACCAAGGGTCCCCTCCGCCCAGTCTCCGGAGCGCACCGTTCAAGAACGGAAATGGCCTTAACACTACGTGTTCTACGTTGGGAAGGCGCTTGAATGGGTCGAGTGGCTCTGTGTCGAAGAAATAGGACAGATGGTGCTCTCCGGCATTGCGGGCGAGCGCAGCCGCCAGAGATCGGGTCATGGCCGAGTTGCCGTCGACGCGGGGAAGGTTGGCGACACGTAGGTTAAAGCCGATGGCGAGTGGTGTTGTATTTGGCTGAGTCAAGTATCTGCCGGCTCTTGCCCGACGGGTGTGGAAGTCCAACTGATTCAGATCAATTAGGCTACCACCGTCACAGCGCGGCGCTCTTTCGCGTAGTGGGTCTGCCGGCGTGTGGTATCGGGTATTGCACACCAAGCCGAGGGGATGCCGCCACGCGGGCTAGACTGTGTTTCGCTGTTGAAGTCGTGTTTAGCTGTCGAGCGTGGACATGCTTAAGGAAGTGTTGCCCGGACTGTTCCATTGGAGCATTCGGTGGCCGGGCTGGTGGTCGTTGGAGTCGTACTGGCTTCGGACTGAGAAGGGCAGTGTGCTAGTGGACCCGCTCGAGGCGGTCGGGATGCTTGAACAAGCCGAGGATGTCAAAGCGATATTCCTTACCGTCGGCTGGCACGAGCGGTCGGCGCGTCTCTTCTCAAAGCGGACCGGTGCTCCGGTTTTCGTGCCCGAGCTTGACCGGCACATGATCGAGGATATCGATGAATTTACGGGGTATGGGGACGGCTTCGAGCACGAGTGCGGTCTTCGCGCCATCGGCGTGCCGGGGCTAACGCCCGGCGAGCAGGCACTGCTGAGCGGAGCGCATGGCGGGACGCTGTTCGTGGGCGATGCGCTGGGGACAACGGCGAAATGGGCACCGAAAGGCATGAATCTTGGCGGGCATCCAAACGGGCATCCGCGGCCTTCGCAATCGCTGTCGCATCTGCTCGACTATGAGTTCGAGAACCTCATGCCCGGCCACGGCAAGCCCATCATCGGCGGAGCGAAGGACGAACTCGCCAGATTGATCGAGTCGGGCGCGAGCACCTCCACCGGTCCTCCCGCGATCTCGTGGTTTCCCCGCAAAACCGGTTAGTCGGACGGACAAGTCGGTGAGGCTTCCCTCCAACCGGTCCGTCCAGACGACTGGTTCTA
>JAPOVO010000134.1 GCA_026708165.1 Chloroflexota bacterium
CGAACCCGGGCCCCGGGCCGGAACGAACCCCCGGGACCCCGCCTTCCCACCGCCGACAGCGTCCTCGATCAAATGGTCGAGAACAACGTCGCCCTTTGTCCTACCCTTGCTTGCGGCGGCGGCCAGGGAGGTTTCCGGGATCCCAGTCTCCTCCCCGACATGGAGCTCGTATACGAAGACCCGTACCAGGTCGCCAATCAGCCCCCTAACACCGAGCCGAGCGGAAGGCGCGCCGAGCTTTGGTTCGATTCGCAAAAGCAGTTGGTAACGGAGCTACACCAGGCCGGAGGCAAAGTGCACGCCGGCACCGACAGCCCGTTTGGCGTGGCCGTGGGGTTCGGCCTGCATAGGGAGCTGGAACTGCTCGTCGAGTGCGGACTCACCCCGCACGCAGCCCTGCTCGCGGCTACCCGGCACTCGGCCGAAACGCTCCGCGTCGCCCACGTGCAAGGCACGCTGGAAGCCGGAATGACGGCCGACCTTGTCGTTCTGACGGCCGACCCGCTGGACGACATCGCTAACACTCGCAAGATAGACACCGTCGTGCAGGCAGGCCGCATCTACGACGGCGATAAGCTGAAGGCGCTCACCGAATCGAAGCAGCACTATCTTCCGAAGCCTCGACCCGTCAGCCAGGCCGGCGTGCGGATCGCCTATGAGGCCCGAGGTGCCGGTCCCGCGCTCGGCGTGCTGGCCGGCGGACCCGGCGCATCCTCCATAGAGGTCGGGCGCCGGGCTGGCCATGCCGACTGGTTTTCACTCTCCGAGCTGTCTCTCGACAACCGGATGCTGTTCATCGATCCTGTCGGCGCGGGGCATTCCGACGCTTGGAACGACGCCAGGCCGCCGACGCCCGAAAACATGGCCGATAGCGTCGACGCCGTCCGCGAAACCGAGAACCTCGACGGCCTAACGCTCATCGCCCACGGCGCCGGAGCGCTCACGGCGCTCGCCTACGCCACCCGCCACGGCTCACGCTTGGACAAGCTGATTCTGGTCAGCCCCACGGTCAGCGCACCGATGCTGGCGGAGGACCTGCGGCGCATCCGCCATTCGGCCGGCCGGTCAGCGAACGCGGAGCTTGGCCGCCAGTCCGCCGAGGGAATCTTCGAAGACGACGGCTCCACTTACCGCGACGACTACTGGCGCGCCACGCGAGCCGTGCTCGGCACAAACCACCAGCCTTTCGAGCTGATGCTCGGCTTCCGCCACGATTCGCCCGGTAGGCGTCTTCAGTGGCGTACGTACCGCGACCTGTGGAAGCCGCGCGGCGAGTTCGATCTGACCGGGGAATGGTCCGAAATCAACGCCCTCCCATCCATCAAATCGCTCTCCGTTCCACTGCTCGTGATCACCGGCGCATACGACAGCCCGGCCATGCGGCAGAGCACGTCGATAACCGAGGCGAATCTCAATGCCCAACTGCTCGTCTTCCCGGAAAGCGGTCACTATCCATTCGCCGAGGAACCCGACCGCTTCATGCGCGCCGTCCGCGCCTTCATTTCCGACCGCGACCGCGTCGCCGAAGCCCGGCTGGAACCCTGTGGCGGGAGCCCAGACCTCGCCGCGACGGTAGACCGGGTTCTCGCGGACGAGCTTGAGCAGTCAGACTCATTTGACTTGGCTCGCCCCGAAGCCTCCGAACGCGCCCGGTTCATGTTCAATCCGGAGTTGATTCAGTCAACTGGCGGCGAGATTACGCTGCGCGTTGTCGCGCGCGATTCGGGCGCGACGCCGCATGAAATCGAGATCGCCGAAACCGTCTCCGGTTCAACTCAAATAAGGGAAGCCGCGCACCGCGTTGCCGACCGGCTCCGGGTCTGGGCGGGCGATCCGTACGGAACGGTCCAGCCTTAGGCCAGCAGCTCCCTGGCCGCATCGGCGACGCCGGTCGCATTCAGACCGATCATCGCGCGCATCTCCGTGTAGTCGCCGATTTCTTCCATGTATATGTCGGGGATGCCGAGCCGCTTGAACTTCGTGCCTATGCCCGCTTCGGCGATCGCGGTTCCCACCGCGGCCCCGAGGCCTCCCCAGATCGTCTGCTCCTCGACGGCCAGCACGGCCTTGTAGTTATTCGCGGCGTGTATCACCGCCTCGTTGTCGAAGGGTTTGAGTGAACACATGTTCAACACGCCCGCCGAAATCCCGGAGTCGTTCAGCCGGTTCGCTGCCTGCATCGAGTATCGCAGCGCTGGCCCGAACGATACGATCGCCACGTCGGCCCCCTCGCTTAGCCACTCCGCCTTGCCGATCTCGAAAGGGCGTTCTCCCAGCTCCAGCGCCATCGGCCCGTCGGCGCCCACGTCGTACGTCATGCTCGGTCCCATCAGCACGACCGGCCCCTCGACTTCCATCGCCGCCCGGAACGCCGCCTCCATCTGCCAGTCTTCGGCAGGCGCGAGCACGATCAGGTTTGGGATCGTCAGGTACAGCGCCAGGCTTTCGTAGTCGTGGTGGGTCGCTCCGTGCGAGATGTTCTGCAAACCCAGCGCCCGCGCGATTATCTTGACGTTGCCGTCGTGCCTCGCCAGCACGGTGCGAATCTGGTCGTAGTTCCTCAATGGCGAAAACGGCGTAACCGCGTTGACTATTGGGATCATTCCCGCCGCCGCCATGCCCGCGGCTACCGCCATCTCATTCTGTTCGGCGATTCCAACGTCGATCACGCGCTCGGGATGCCGCTCCGCGAACGCCGCGTCGATGGTGTCCACTCCCACGTAGCAGACTCGGTTGTCCTTCGAGCCATATTCGAACAGCAGCTCGGAAACGCTTTTGGGTTGGCTTGTTGCGGTCGCCATTCTAGTACCCCCGAACTTCCTTGATGGCCGCCTCTTGAAGAGCGGTGTCCAGATTTCTTCCGAATCGGCCCGCGTGCGTTCGATTCTCCTCGAAGAACGACACACCCTTGCCCTTTACCGTGTCGCAAATCACAGCGCTCGGTCGGTTGGGTTCCAGCGGCAGCGCGTCCAGCGTATCCACCAGCTCCCTGACGTCATGGCCGTTTATCCGCCGCACCGCGAATCCGAAAGCCTCCATCTTCGTATGCAAAGGCTCCAGCGACATAGTGTCCTCGGTGCCCCGCGCGCTCGTCTGATACCGATTGCGGTCAACGATCCATACGAAGTTTTCCAGCTTGTAGTGCCCGGCGGCCATCGCCGCCTCCCAGTTCGCCCCTTCCTGTATCTCACCGTCGCCTGTCAGCACTATCGCCCGGCCATCCAGACCGCGGGCGCGTTTACCCAGCGCCACCCCAACGCCGAACCCCAGGCCGTGACCCAGCGACCCTCCCGAGAAATCTACGCCGGGAGTCGTAGTCGCGCTCATGCCATGCATGTGGCTCCCCATCTCCTCCGCCATTGCCAGATCGGATTCGGGAAAGAAGCCCAGGTCGGCGAGCGCCACGTAGAGCGGCTCGCACGCGAAACCGCGCGAGTTGACCAGCACGTCCCGGTCGGGCCAGGAGGGATTGTCGGGATCGACCTTCATCGTGTGGTAATAGAGAACGGCGAAGATATCAGACGACGAAAGCGCCCCGCCGGGATGCGCCGTGCGGATATTCATTTCGACGCTTCGCCACCGAAGGAACTTCGCCTTTTCCTCCAGGCGTTCGATCAGTTCTTGGGTCGCCATCCAGTACCCCTTCCGGATTCGGTCATCCGCCTGGTTCCGAGACGATGAAAGCCCGATTTACGCCACCATTGTCCCGCCTCGCGCCGCAGGCTGCAATTCGGCGTATAGGTCGCACAGGCGTTAAAAACCTGCTCAGACCGTTCGCCTCCTGCTCGAAGACTCTCCAAGAGTCCAAGTGTGCCCCTCCATCCCCTCTCCCCTTCAACCGTCCCATGTACCCGGTCTAGATGTAACCTATCTCCCCGGTCTGTACCCAACGATTCCCTCTCCCCTGGTGGGAGAGGGTTAGGGTGAGGGGGACGCACACAATCCATCCCGCTCGCACTCCCATTCTCAGGGCGCACACCCCGAACCTCACAGCCCGCTCCACTTTCTTGGCATTTTTCGCGAAAGCTGTAAACGACCGCAATTCCGCAATCGATCCTCTAATTCAGGAGGCTTTGCATCATCGGAATTTGATCGATGACCAAACCCGTAGGGGCGGTTCGCGAACCGCCCTCCCTCCGCCACCCGTGCCCGGCCAACCAGTCGGAGCCTCCAACCTCATCCCACGCACAACAATCGAGACGCAACCGGCGCTCACCTAGACCACGTTTTGACCATCGTCAAATGCCCCCCCGTTTTTCAAAGTTCACAGGGAAATATTCAAAAAGAATTCGAAAATCGAGCCTTGCGCGCTCGCCAAAACCACGAATCCTGGGCCGTACCGGTAGAGGCTCACACGCAACGCGCCACCGCAACAGCCCTCCTACAACTTCAAGCACATCTGGCATCGCCATGGTTGCGTGCCGGGCGGTTCATCCCGGTACCGCCCTGCGTTGGCAAGTGCCGCTTTATGGGAGTACCATCGCAGCACAACGGCGGCAACCGAACGGCGTCCGTAATCGATGCCCAGGATAGGAAGTCAAGGGGGGCAACGGTGGCAGAAAACAAACGTGTGGCTTACTTCAACGGCGAGATAGTTCCCGAAGAGGAGACGCGAGTTTCAATCTGGGACGCCGGGGTTCGCTCCGGCGAGTGGGTCTTCGAGTCCACCCGCACTTTCAATCACAAGTGTTTCAGGCTGCGCCACCATCTCGAGCGCCTGTACGCGTCGATGAAGGTCATCGAGATCGATCCCGGAATGACCATCGACGAGATGGAGCAAATCACTCTGGAGGTGCTCGAGCTAAATTTGGCGACCATCGCCGCGAACGACGATTTCATGTTCAGTCACGATGTCTCCCGTGGGATGTCCAAGCCGTTCAACCTCGGACCCAACGACACCTACGAGCGCACGATCATCATCACGTACCTGCCGATGGGGCCCTTTTCGCACGGATATGTAGACTCGCTCGTGAACGGAGTCCACGCCGTGATCCCGCCGCAGCAGACGATTCCCGCCCGCTTGCTTGACCCGAAGATGAAAAACCGCAATCGGATCCACTATTCCACGGGAGCAAGACAGGCCGCCAGAATCGATCCCAAGGCCAACGCGATCTTCCTCGACGAAGACGGCTACCTAACCGAGGGCGGCGGCGCCAACTTCCTGATCGTCAAGGGGCGCGACGTAATTTCGCCGGAGCCTAGAAACATCCTTCGCGGCGTCACTCGCGGCGCGATCCAGGATTGGGCGCCTCGCCTCGGCCTCAACTTTGTCGAGCGCAATATCGAAGCATACGACGTTCATACTGCTGACGAAGCGTTTTTTACGTCCACGCCTTACTGCGTAATGCCCTGCGTCAAGCTCGACGGCGCACCGATCGGCGACGGCAAGCCCGGACCTGTCACGGGAGAGCTGATGGGAGCATTCAGCGAGGAGCTTGGCGTCGACGTCATCGAGCAGGCGCGTCAGCTCGCTGAGCCGTTCATGGAAAGCCCGCCCAAGGGGTCCCGGCCCTACTAGGCGAGAGATCCAGGATGGCTGACCTCAGGGTCGGTTTCATAGGCGCGGGCATTATCGCCAAGGCCCACGCCATCGCCTTGAGCAGGATCGAAGGCGTCGCGATCACGGCCGCCGTCGACCCGCTCAAGGACCGCGCCGAAGAGCTGGTCGCCGAATTCGGTGGCAAGGCATTCACGTCGTTCGACCAGGCGGCGGACGACGTAGACGCGGTATGGGTCGGCACCCCGCCCTACCTCCACTGCCAGAACTCGCTCGCCGCGCTCGAAGCCGGAAAGCACGTCTTCGTCGAAAAGCCCATCGCGCTATCACTGGCCGACGCCGACGCGATGATCGAGGTGGCCGATCGCGGCAACGTCAAGCTCGCCGTCGGCGAGATGATTCGCTTCTATCCCGCCTACCGGGAGATGCGGCGCATCATCGATGCCGGTGAAATCGGCGACCCGGTCTCCGTCTGGAGTCATCGGTATTCGAACTCCTCTTTGGACTTCGATCCCCAGTGGCGCTGGGACCCAAAGAAGAGCGGCGGATTCGTCTTCGAATGGCAGACTCACGAGATAAACACGGTCCGCTACCTGGGTGGTGAAGTTGCATCGGTGGAGGCCAGCGTCTACTACAGCCCCAGGCTCCCCGAATACGATGTAACGGCTTACGCGTCGCTCGTTTTCGAAAACGGTGCTGCGGGCCGCGTCGATGGAAGCGTCCAGTTTCCATATTCGTTCATCGAGCGCGGAGCGCTCGGGACGGAGGGAGCCGTCATCGCCCGCGACGACGAGACCCTCATGATCCACCGCCTCGACAGCGCCGCCCCGGAGGTCTACAGAGGGATTATCGGAAGCCACGAAGGCGAACATGGCCGCACCACGCTTCGCAGGGTGCTCGAGAACCGCGACTTTGTGGCGGCGATCCGCGATGACCGCGAGCCGTCGATGGACGGCAGGGAAGGCCGCGCCGACATCGAGGTCGCGCTGGCCATCCATGAGTCCTCGCGCGAAGGACGGACCGTCAAGCTGTCTCGCGGCACCAGGTAGCCCGCTGAAAACCCGCCCGCGCGAGATCTCCATGGTTCTCGGACTCAATGACGCGAGTCACCTGGTATGACCGGCGCGGACGCGGTCGCCCAAATCCTAAAGCGCGAAGGGATCGAGTACCTCTTCTGTTTCCCCACCACGCCGATAATCGAGGCCTGCGCGCGAGTCGGAATCCGCCCGATCATCACCCGTACCGAACGCACGCTCATCAACATGGCCGACGGATACTCTCGCGTTTCCAATGGCAACCGACTCGGCGTCTGTGCCGTGCAGTACGGACCCGGCCTCGAAAATGCCTTCGGCGGCATTGCGCAAGCCTATGCCGATTCCTCGCCGATCCTTGTGCTCCCGCTCACCGAATACCAGAGTTTCGCCGACACCAAGCCTGCCTTCGGCGCGGTCGAGCACTTCCGGGGAATCACCAAGTGGGTGGGGATGGTCAATCGCCGCGACCGCCTGTCCCAATTCATGCGGAGGGCTTTCACGCTCCTCAGGACCGGACACGGAGCACCGGTAGTCGTTGAAATCCCACGCGAACTCGCCACCAGTGACTACCCGTCAAACGAGCTGGACTACCAACCAGTCCCCGCCATGCGAACGATGGCCGATCCGGACTCGATCGAATCGGCCGCCGACCTTCTCGCCACCGCCCGCCGGCCTTGCATCATCGCAGGACAGGGCGTACTGTACGCCGGTGCCACCGCCGAGCTGGTCGAGCTGGCCGAAATGCTCGACGCGCCGGTCGCCACGTCCCTAATGGCGAAGAGCGCCTTTCCCGAAACGCATCCGCTATCTCTCGGCGTCGCCAACAGGAGCGACAGCATCCCGGGACGCTTCCTGGAACGCAGCGACGTCATACTCGCTATCGGCGCCAGTCTCTCCGAGGGCCTTATGCTCGCGCCGCTACCTACCGGGAAGCGACTCATTCATTCAACGGTCAACGAATACGACATAGGCAAGACCTATCCCGCCGCCGTGCCGCTGCTCAGCGACGCCGGGCTGGTGACCAGGCAGCTACTCGCCGCCCTGCGCGACCGCCCGTCCGGCATCACCAAATCTCCACGCGCTTCAATCAGGCGCGAGATTGAAGCCGAACGGCAGTCGGTGCTGGAACGATGGCTGCCCGTGTTCACGTCGGACGACCAGCCCATACGGCCCTACCGGATCATGTGGGACCTCAACAATCTGGTTGACCGCGACAACACCATCGTCACTCACGACTCGGGGATGCCCC
>JAPOVO010000011.1 GCA_026708165.1 Chloroflexota bacterium
GGCGACCCTGCCAACGTGCCAGCCGATTATCACCAGACGACCTGGTGCGCGGATTTGGCGCTAGAGTTCATCGAGCGCCCGCGCAACGGTCCGTGGCTGCTCAGTGTGAACCCCTACTATCCGCATCCGCCGTTTGACCCGCCCCAATCGTATTTAGATCGGTTCGACGCTGAATCGATGCCCGATCCTCTGTTTCGCGAATCCGACTTGGCCAACCAGTCGCGATTGACAGCGGCGGGAGTGGATTTCCAGTCCATGCCGTCAAAACCCGAGGAATTTGGTGCAAAAGCCGAAAAGGCTCGGTACTACGCCATGATCGAGCTTGTCGACGACCAACTTGCCCGTATCCTCGAAGCGATTGACCGGTCGGGGGAAACCGAGAACACGCTGATTGTCTTGACCAGCGACCACGGCGAGGCGCTCGGCGATCATGGACTGATCTTCAAGGGGTGTCGCTTCTTCGAAGGGCTCGCTCGCGTTCCATTGGTCTTCTGCTGGCCCGGAACCATTCAGTCGGGAATCCGCAGCGAGGCGCTGGTGGAGCTGACGGACATCGTGCCCACGATATTGGGAATCGCCGGGCTGCCGGCCCCCGAAGGAATGCACGGCAAGTCGCTGTTGCCCATGCTGCTGGGAGATGCCCCGCCCGAAAGTCACCGCGACCACGTTCGCTGCGAGTACTTCGACGCCGTCGATCTGCCCGACCATACCTACGCCACTATGTTTCGCGACAATCGCTGGAAGCTGGTGGTCTACCACGGCAAGGGCGTGGGCGAGATATACGACTTGAGAAACGATCCGCATGAATTCGAGAATCTATGGGACGTTCCAGCCGCCCGCGACGTCAAGGCTGACCTGCTACTACGGAGCTATGACGCCGCCGTCCGGTCGATGAACCACGGCCCGGAGCGCGTCGGCGCCATCTAAGCTGCCGGAACTCGCGAAGCTAAATGGTTACTCGTGACTGAATCTGCTGGCGCGCCAATCCTTGATGGTCTGCTTGGCATGATCGAAAGCCAAGTTTGTGGGTATCGCGTCCGCCGGAAAGAAACTGACCGCCGTAGTCTCGTGCCCCGGTCTTGGCTCGCCTAGCGGCACGGCGGCATAGGCGAGCGTAAGGGTGGTTACCATCTCCTCGCCAGGATAGCTCTCTACGTATACACCGATCAGTCCCTTCAACTCGATCTCGACTCCGGCCTCTTCCAGGACCTCGCGACGCGCGCCATCCTCGGGATGTTCGCCATCTTCCAGGAACCCGCCTGGAATGTCCCAATAGCCGAAATACGGTTCGATATCGCGCTTCACAAGAAGAATCTTGCCCCTCTCATACACGACCGCCTCGGCGCATGGTTTGGAAGCCATGTAGTCAGGACGTCCGCAGGCTCGGCATGTCAACCGGATTGGCGACTCGCTGCCCGTAACCTGCATATCCCCGCCGCAATAACGGCAGAAGCGCCGTCCGAATGGGGGTTGTAGGTCGCTCAATTTTGAGACCTGGAGTGCCGAATGCGACGACGCCTTGATGCTCTAGGACGGTGCAATTGCGGTTAGGAAAGGCTCCGCAAACTTGCGGCCAATCGGCGCATCGACCTCTTCAATTGCGCGGTAGTTGCGCCGATAGTCATACTCAACGTGCCGTACCTCGACCTCCCAAGCTCCGGACTGGTCGTCGAGCACCAGATAGGTCGCGCGGCCCGGGCAGCCTTCGTACGAGCGACCCACCGATCCTGCATTCGCCACTAGTACGCCGTCGATCGTTCGCACAAACGACAAATGTGTGTGACCTCCGATTACAGCGCTAGCGCCGGCATCCTCCGTCAACTGGAGCAACCGCTGGTCGCCATCATCTTCGATCAAGCCCTCTTCGTCGCTCCGAGGCGTGCCATGGAAGATGCTCAGGCGACCCGCGCCGGCGCGGCTTTGAACAGTGATGTTCGGCGGAAGCGCGCCAAGAGATTCCACGAGTTCCGGCCCCAACTGGTCCCGAGTCCACGCGACGATCTTTCCCACGCCGGATTCGGGATCAAGGCTTCCCGCCGCCGCAAGCTCTTCGAGGTCGGCAATCATTCTGTCGGTGTTGCCCCGTACACTCGCCCATCCGTTTTGCCGGAGCATCTCAACGCATCCGCGCGAATGCGGTCCAAACAGGGCCAGGTCGCCCGCCGCGTAGACTTCCTCCAGATCCTCCGATTCGATAACCCGCGCGACGGCTTCCAGTGCGGACAGATTTCCGTGAATGTCGGAGATTATCGCGAATCGCATCAGGCCAGGCTCCGCAGAGCTATGTGTACATGACCGCCCTTCCGTTTGAGCGTACCAAACCGCCCTCTACTAATCGACAGCGCATCGGCGCTTCCGCCGCGCCATGCGCTATATTCCGAGTTCAAGTCAGGTCGCCCCGGCACGGGAGTTTTACGTGGATTGGCCCCAATTCGTTCCGATGCAGCAGGATTTCGACGCTCGCGAGGTAGCCGACCTTGAAGGCCAGCTTGTCGAAGGCATACGTGCCAGACTGGCGACAGGCAGAGCCAAGCCAGGTGAAAGTGTGGCGGTCGGGGTAGGAAGCCGCGGAGTCTCGCCGATTCAGCAGGTCACGACCGCCGTCGTCCGCGAATTAAAGGCGAGCGGGCTTCAACCGTTCATAGTGCCGGCCATGGGCAGTCACGGCGGCGGCACGGCCAAAGGTCAGCGACACGTGCTTGCAGAGCGCGGGATAACCGAATCAGACATCGGCGCGCCAATCCACGCGACTATGGATACTCGCGTTCTGGGAACGACCCCGCACGGCGTGGATGTTCATATGGACCTGAACGCATTTAGCGCGGATCATGTCGTCATTATTGCTCGCGTCAAACCGCACACCAGCTTTCGTTCCGATATCGAAAGCGGTCTGTGCAAGATGCTGAGCGTGGGTCTGGGTAAGAAAGCGGGAGCCGCCAGCATCCACGAAGCGGGGCTAGTCCAAACGATCCCGGAGGCGGCCACGGTCGGCATAGATTCGGGCAAGCTGCTGTTCGGCGTGGCACTGGTAGAGAACGCCTTCGACCGACCATACCTGGCGAGTGTCTGCCCGCCGAATGAGTTTCACCAGACGGACCGGGAGCTCTTGATCGAGGCCAAGCGCATACTGCCCCGCATCCCAACCGACCAACTTGATCTCCTGATCGTAGACGAGATCGGCAAGGACATATCCGGCACCGGCATGGACACCAACGTCATCGGGATGTGGCGTCGAATTGGCGGCGAGCGCACGCCGGACTACGGATTCCTTTCCGTACTCAGGTTGCGCCCGACTTCCGACGGCAATGCGGTAGGCATTGGTATGGCAGACTTCACTACGCAGACGCTCGTAGATTCAATCGACAGGGAACAGACATACGTCAACGCACTCACGGCGCTGGCACCGCTGATGGTGCGGATCCCCCTGACGATGGCAAACGACTACGAGTGCCTCGAAGCCTCAGTCGGTCTCGCTCAACGCATGTCCGGACCAGATGTCCGCCTTGGTCGAATAAAGAACACGTTGGAGCTTGAGAGCTTTTCGGTCACGCCGCCCGTAGCTGAAGAAATGCACCTTGCAGGATCGGCAACTCCGGCGGGCGATCCGGCACCGCTGCGATTCGACTCGCAAGGCAATCTGGTCGATATGGCCCCGTGACCACTCTCGTCAGCCTGACCGGGTGTGCCGACGACTGATCGAGTAGTGTCGGTCGCCAAGTCCGTGAAGAGACCTTCGCCTCCGACGTACCACATCCTGGCGGGCGGCTGGATTTACTTCGTATACGGGCTGGCCATAACCGCTATCGGGCCAACGCTTCAGCCGATCCGCGAATCGTTCGGACTGGGTCTTGCGGAACTCGGTCTCATATTTTCGTTCATGGCGGCGGGCTACGTAGTCGCTTCGCTTTTCGGGAGCCCGATGTCGGACCGACGCGGGCGGCGGATCTTCATAGTTGGCGGCTCTGCGCTCATGGCGGCGGGCATTGGCGCTATGCCCCTCGCGCCAACCTGGCCCCTCGTGCTCGCAGGCGTACTCCTCGCAGGACTCGGAATGGGCCTTTTCGAAGGCCCCCTGAATGCGCTTATGGTCGACCACGCTCCCGAAGGCGCGGCTAAATGGCTCAATCTCCTGCACTTGTTCTTCGGCATTGGATGTCTGGCAGGACCGATACTGGCGGGGTACGCGCTCGCCAGCGATGTCGCGTGGCGGCTGATACACGGCGCGCTCGCGGCGGCCGCGTGCACCACGCCATTCCCATTCGTGTTCATGCGAATGTCAAGGCCGGTCATCAGTAGAGCATATTCTTTTGCGGCAATCAGAAAGGGGGTCCTCCATCCGGTCTTCCTGCTGATGATGGCCGTTCTGGGGCTCTACATCGGCTTCGAGGTAGCGTTGAGCGGTTGGCTGCCGAGCTTTCTAGAGCTAGAGCACGGCTTTTCACGCGGACTTGCCGGAATCTCGCTATCGGCGCTTTGGGGCGGAATCATCATTGGCAGGATGCTGGCGGGCCTCTTTCTCAGATGGATCAGTCCGCTGCCGCTTCTTGCGCTCTCGATGGCCTTGGCAGGCCCTCTGGTGCTCGTGGCTTCGCTGGTCGACAACCCGGCCGCAAGCCTTGCCGGCTTCGGACTTGTAGGCGTCTTTGTCGCCATAACTTTCCCCATAGCACTCTCCCAGGGCGTTTCTACGCAGAAGACGGCTAGAGGCGCGTTGGCCGGCTTCCTGATGGCTGCCTCCGCAGTCGGAGCCATCGCGTTTCCTCCCGTCGTCGGGGCCATTGCCGGCCCATTGGGGCTGCGCGCGGCGATGGCAATGACCGCCGTGCTGTGCGGTTTCACGGCCATTGCAGCGCTATGGGCTGCGGTCGACGTGAATCGCCGTAAGCGCAAGGTTCGGGACCTCCGCAGTAATATCCATGACCCGGTTCCAGCCGCCACGGTCGGGGCGCAACCACTCAAACGGAGCAGTCGATGAACGCGGACAGCGATTTGGCCGTGTATGCGGCTGTCGACTTCGGCGGCACCAGGATAAGGAGCGCTATCGTCCTACCCGACGGTGCGGTGGAGGGATGGAACACCACAGAAACCCCCCACGGGGAGGGCGCTTCCGCCGTTGTCGAACGCGTTGCCGATAGTGTCGAAACTTCAATCAATGTGTCCGGCGTTCAAGTTGCGGAGATTCGGGCGATGGGAGTCGCCGCGCCCGGCCCGCTCGACCACAAAACCGGTATGGTCCTGCACGCGCCAAACATCCCTGGTTTCGAGAACGTTCAAGTTGCCGGGCCACTCAGCAACAGGCTCGGGTTTCCTGTATTTCTGGGAAACGACGCCAATCTTGCCGCTCTCGCCGAACACGCCTATGGCGCCGGCCGAGGAGTACGCGACATGGTCTACGTCACAGTAAGCACCGGCGTTGGTGGAGGCGTTCTGGTCGACGGCGAACTCTTGCTAGGCGCCACGGGCAATGCCGGCGAGGTCGGACATTCCACCGTCAACATGCACGGCGACTACCACCAGTGTGGAAACCTAGGATGTGTGGAGATGTATGCGTCTGGCGGTGGTATGAGCCAGCAGGCTAGCGCAGCCCTTGCTGCCGGCAGGCAATCGTCGCTCCAAAGCGCGTTCGACGAGCGGGGCCGTGTGAGCGGACGAGAGGTCATAGAGGCCGCACGGCTTGGCGACGGCCTCGCCGTCGAGATCGTGGACCACGCGGTGGAAGCTCTTGCGGCCGGAATTCTGAGTTTCGTCCACGTGCTCAATCCGGAACTGGTCATAATAGGCGGCGGAGTTGCCAATGCGGGAGACATTCTCTTTAAGCCCCTGCGCAAGATCGTGTACGAGCGTGCGCTCCCTGGATTCGGACAAATCCTCCGAATAGAGCCATGGACTCTCGGCGAAGGCGTGGGCATCCTCGGTGCCGCCGAGTGGGCACGTCGTAACCTGCGCGATCGAGCCGGGTATTCCTGAAAGTAAAGCTACCCAGGCCGCTCGACAACCG
The DNA here is from genome assembly GCA_026708165.1 of Chloroflexota bacterium. Lineage (GTDB taxonomy): Bacteria > Chloroflexota > UBA11872 > UBA11872 > VXNJ01 > JAPOVO01. The sequence goes on from JAPOVO010000011.1 coordinate 5,999, forward strand.
CGTCGTCGAACACGAGATAGCCACCCATGGGGGAGGCCCATACGCCGGTGACGTAGGGCTGAATCAGATAGGCCTTGCCCTCTTCAGCAATCGGAATGCCGGGCAACTCAGCGTCTAGAATCACCTCGGCTTTCGCGTAGGCATCTCGCCTCAATTGCGGGTCCGCCATGACATCCGCGATACCAACAAGGGAATCGTATTCGGCATTCGACCAGCCCGACCGCAAGGCATCTTCGTCAGAATGCCACAGAGCGTTATGCCAGCCCGCCGGATCCAGATATTCGGATTCCCAGCCCGAACGGTATATGTCGAAATCTCCGGGCGATTCCGAGAAATCCAGGTACTCTCTCCACTCCATACTGTCGAGACTGACTTCAATTCCGAGCACGTCCGACCACCGTGACACCAGATGGGAAGCCAAGCGCTCCCAATGACTTGTGCGGTGATATGAGAGCTTTACCGCCGGGAAACCCTGTCCTCCCGGAAAGCCCGCCTCGACAAGGAGACTGCGAGCCTCATCCACAGCCTCCTCGGGCGACCCGGGAGGATCCTCCCAGCGGCCTACCAGGGCTCTGGGAACGAGACTCCTAGATGGTTGCTGAGCTCCGGAAAAGACACGACCGTCGGCCGTTGTTATGTCGATCGCGAGCGCAAACGCCCGCCGAACCCGCGCGTCCGTCCAGGGCGGCTTGCGAGTGTTGAAAACCAGAAACCAGTTTTGGGCCATCGGGAAGACAGCCGTGTTCATGGCAAGATCGCCGCTGTCACGCTGCACAGCCTGCCATTCCTTGTCACCTAACTCGACGACATCCGCAACCTGATTGCGAAACAGCGGAATCACCGCTGTCTCCGATTCAACGATCTTCACGCGGATCTCGTCGAAACGAGGGCGCGAGGAGTCCCAATAGTGTGGGTTTGGAACCAGCTTCATACTCTCGCCGTGGAACCATTCGGCCAATCGATACGGACCATTGGTGTCGATATGCGAGGCCTCGGTCCAACGATCCCACCATCCTTCAATAGCCTCTTGTGGGAGTGGCGTGAATGTCCACGTGGCAGTACGAGCGAGAAAAGACATTGAGGGATGAACGAGGTCTACCCTCAGTTCACCGGCCGTGACCGCCCTGACGGCAACCGCAGAGTCGGCATCGACAGATCCCTCGGCAAACCTCTTAGCGCCAGCAATCTGATAGAGCAAATGCGATTTATCTGCGGCCACCGCCGGATCGAGGTTGCGGGTCCAGCCGTACCTGAAGTCCTTGGCCACCAAACGCTTCCCCGATTGCCACTTGGCTTCGGGGCGCAGCCGAAAACGAAACTCCCGTCCGTCATCGGAAATCGCCCACGATTCCGCCGCCGCCGGGAGCACCATCCCGTCGCGGGACATCTTCGTAAGCGGTTCGAACAGAAGGTTAACGATGGTGAGCGCGCCCGCTCCCGCTGCGGTTGCAGGATCAATGCTGCGCGGCTCGGTCATGACCAGTTGCAGGGTACGCCTCGAAGGTTCGCCGGGCACTTCGACCTCCGGCAACGGCCCGCACGCGGCGGCCAGCATCGCCACAACCGCGGCGATGAGCATTAGCGAGGAGGCCCGATTCGTGGATCGTCGCCTCACCATCGAGCTTCGCGCACGCTAACCATCAATCGGCTATCCATACCGAAGACCTCCATTCCTGAGTGCTGGGAGGTATCTGCAGTCCGCGTACGCTTGGTCTGACCAGAAGGTGATCGACTGAAAACCAAAACGGG
>JAPOVO010000141.1 GCA_026708165.1 Chloroflexota bacterium
CGCATGCTGCTGGACAGAGCCTCGAAGCGAGGGGCGAGGGCGGAATCCTCGGCAACAAGAACGGCCGCCGATATCTACAGGACTACAACTTGGGGCGGCCGCTGGACATTACCGATCCCAATCACCCGCAGAACAGAACAATGGAGCTTGGCCCGCGCGACCGGCTTTCGCAGGCGTTCATCCTCGAAGAGCAAAAGGGGAACGTGATGCAGGGAGAGTACGGAAGCTACGTGCATCTCGACGTTCGGCATCTGGGCGAGAAGCTGATCGACTCCAAGTTGCCGTTCGTTCGGGAGCTTGCGCTCAACTATGGGGGCATCGATCCCGTAAGCGAGCCTATACCCGTGCGACCGGTAGTCCACTACATGATGGGTGGAATAGATACGGACATTCGGGGGGCGACTTCGCTGCCGGGTCTATTCGCGGCGGGAGAATGCGCTTGCGTGAGCATCAACGGCGCGAACCGGCTCGGCTCGAACTCCTTAACTGAATTGTTGGTTTTCGGTGCGCGGGCGGGGCACGACGCGGCGGCGCTCGCCGCAGGGTCGGAGATCGGCGATGTCCAGGCGCTGGAGGCTCAGGCTGCCGCTTCGGAGTCACGGGTTCGAGGGCTTGTTTCGAATGGGAATCAGGGTACAGAGAGGATTGCAGATATCCGTCAGGAGATGACCGACGCGATGGAAACCGGCGCGGGCATCTATCGCACGGAGGAGTCGCTGCGCGCTGCGTGCCACAAGTTGGTAGAGCTGCGCGACCGGTTCGGAAACGTGAACCTGGACGACAGCGGATTGCGGTACAACACCGAACTGGTCGCCGCTTTGGAGCTGGACTGCATGCTGGACGTGGCGCAGTCGGTGGCTTTTTCGGCTCTCGCGAGGAAGGAATCGCGAGGGTCTCATCAGCGCACCGATTATCCCGACCGCGATGATGACGGCTACCTGAAGCACTCGCTTGCCTACCGCGAGGATGACGCTCCGCGCATCGAATACAAACCGGTGACCATCACGAAATGGCCGCCGGCAGCCCGGGTATACGGCAGTTGATTACGAGGATTGCGCCAGTCTCTTGCCGCAGCGCCGGCGCTCGGCTGGTCAGCCAATGGTAGACAGCATCACGCTAGAAGTATTCCGGTATTCGCCGGACTCCGGCCGCGACTCATTTCAAAGCTACGAGGTTGAGTTTCGCGACGACTGGGTCGTTCTGGACGCGCTGAATTTCATCAAGGACCACATTGACGGGACACTCTCCTACCGCTGGTCGTGCCGGATGGGCGTCTGCGGCTCGTGCGGAATGATGGTCAACGGCTACCCGGTGCTCTCGTGCAGCGCTTTTCTGAGGGATTACCTGCCGGGGCCCGTGCGGGTAGAGCCTCTGAATAACTTCGAAGTCGAGCGGGACCTGATCATCGATTTCGACGATTTCCTAGAAAAGCTGCACAGCGTCAAACCGTGGCTGGTGCGTGAGACCGAGGCTCCGGTCGAGGCAGGCGAATATCTGCAAACGCCTGCCGAGCTGGCGAGCTACAAGCAGTACACGATGTGCATCAATTGCATGTTGTGCTATGCCGCTTGTCCCGTTGCCGGGCACGATCCTGAGTTCATCGGTCCGGCGGCCCTGGCGCTGGCGCACCGCTACAACATGGACTCCCGCGACCAAGGGCGCGAACAGAGACTGGATATCTTGCTGAGCAACGAAGGAATCTGGGACTGCACGTTCGTGGGCGAGTGCTCGGTGGTGTGTCCAAAGCACGTCGATCCCGCCGGGGCGATACAGCAGTCCAAAGTTTCCGGAATAGTGGACTATTACAAGTCGTTCCTCACGCCGTGGATGGCGAGAAAGTGACCGGCAGGCTACGCCGCTCGATGGGCGCCTTGTGGTGGACCGCCCGCGGCAGCTATTTGTTGGTCTTTCTGCGTGAAGTCTCGTCGGTGTTCATTGCGGCGTACGTGGTATTGCTGATCATCCTGATAGCCAAGGCCGGGGGCGACGAGGCTTCATACGAGTCGTATTTCGAGTTGTTTACCTCGCCGGGAATGCTGGTGCTTCACGTGGTCGCCTTTCTGTTCTCGTTGCTGCATACCATCACGTTCTTCAATTTGATACCCAAGGGATTGTCGGTTCGTTTGGGCGAAGAGCCGGTACCGCCCGCGCTGATCTCCGGTCCGAACTACGCCGCGTGGGGCGTGGTCTCCGTAATCGTGTTGCTGGTGATACTGCTGTGAGAGGATCGAGCGAGGCCTTCTGGTGGTCGCTGTTTTCCGCCGGGAGCGTCGTGGCGGCGATGCTGATTCCGGTTCTAATCTTCGCAACGGCGCTTGCTCCGGGATTTGGTTGGAGCGTCTTCAGCGACGCGCTTTCTTACGGCGAAATCAGGGGCCTGCTGGGCAATCCGCTTGTCAAGATCGTGTTGTTTGCGGGGATATCGCTAGTGCTTTTCTTTGCGGTTCACCGCATCCGCCACTTGATTATTGACCTGCACGCACCGGTGCCGGGCCTGGCGCTCACAGCCGTCAGCTATCTCTCCGCGGCAGCGGGAGCAGTGCTGACAGCAATCCTGCTCTGGAGAATCTGAGGGCCGAGAGTCTCATATGGAGCGCCGGGGAGCGGTAGATTCCTCGGCTTCGCTCGGAATGGCAGAGTCGCGAGTTCCTGACCGGGCATCGAGCCAAGACGCCGGGTTTCCGGCTCTTGACGAGCTAGCTATCCGGCAGCGGCAGGTGCGGCGGCGACTGGCTCCTCGGTTTTCTCGAAGTCCAGCCGTGCGATGAACTTCTCGGCTTCCATCGCGGCCATACAGCCTTCGCCGGCCGTCGTGATGGCCTGGCGAAAGTAGTTGTCCTGGGCCTCGCCGGCGATGAATATCCCTTCGACGTTGGAGTGCGTCCGGTGGTCCGCGATGAGGTATCCCTCGTGGTCCATGTCCAGCTTGTTTTTGAAAATCTCGGTGTTGGGCCGGTGACCTATATAGACGAAGACACCGCCGACGGGGAGACTCGATTCCTCGCCGGTCTTGACGTTTCTGATTCGAAGGCTCTCCACGCCGTTCGTTCCGTTGATTTCCTCGACGACCGTGTCCCAAATGAACTCGATCTTGTCGTTCTCGTTCGCCCGATTGGTCAGGTAAGCGCCGGCGCGTAGCTCGTCGCGCCGGTGGATTATCGAAATCTTGGAGCCGAATCTGGTAAGGAACAGCGCTTCCTGCAAGGCGCTGTCGCCGCCGCCGACGACGGCGATGTGCTCGCCCCTGAAGAACGCCCCATCGCAGGTTGCGCAGTAGGAAACGCCTCGCCCCCACAGCTCCAGCTCGCCGGGAACGCCCAGGAGTTTGGGCGACGCGCCGGTGGCCACGACAACGGCCCTGGCCTGGTATTCGGCGCCGTGGCCGGTAAGCGTGAACGGCGGTCCGTCGACGTCGATCTCGACAATCGTGTTCATCTCGAACTTGGCCCCGAACCGTTCGGCCTGTTTTCTCATGCGTTCGGTTAGCTCGGGTCCGGTAATCCCGTCGTCGAACCCGGGGTAGTTTTCAACGTCGTTGGTCGTCGCGATCTGCCCGCCGAACGCTTCGCCTATCAGAACCAAGGTAGACAGATCGGCTCGCGCGCTGTAGATGGCGGCGGTGAGTCCGGCTGTTCCGGATCCGATGATCGCGAGGTCATACATTGAGGTCGCTCTCCTTGGTCCCTGGGCGGCTAGGTTCAGCCGGTGCTCGCCGTACCGTTTGTAAAACGGACTGAAACGCCGTGCTGTTCCATCATTTCGTTAACCTGGTCGTCACGCCCCTGTCCGCCGGTCTGCAACAGGAACTCGAGAATCCACACAAACCACCGCGGCCCTCGGTCAGTGAGCAGACGGCGCAGGGCCTGGAGGTCAGACTCGTTTTCGTTGACGACGTTTTCGCCGGTTGCAGACGCCAGGGCCTCCACGCACTCACGAGCCCAATGAGACTGGCCCATGGACGGGCCGCCGAAGAAGGCGGCGACCGAGTCAGCAGTTTTTTCGATGGTCTTGAGTCTTCTTCCGCGATAGTTCTCGGTCAACGACTCGATGAGATTCCAGACCTCGTTGCGGACTTCGTTGGGTATCGACATGCCTTCGAGCGACTCGGAGTCAGTCGAGAAACCGGATTGCTCGCTCAAAATTCAATCTCCACGTGAAGACGCGTTCAGAATCCGTGAGACGGGTATGTCGCTCTATTAGCGTAGCGCATCGACCAGCGCCGACGGTCGCCGATTTGCCAACGAGCCTGCTTTTTTTGGATGATGAAGAGCGCCTGACGAGGGCAACTCGGCCAGCGACAGTCTAAAGCGAAGGCGAGGTTACCGCAGATTGAAACTATCAGGCGACTACACGTTTGCGGCAGACCGCCAGACGGTTTGGGACTTGCTGCACGATCCCGACGTAATCAAGTCGTGCATTAAGGGCTGCGAGTCGCTCGACGAGATCGAGCCCGGGCGTTTCCGCGCAGAGGTGGTAGTGGGCGTCGCGGCGGTGAAGGGACGCTATTCGGGCACGGTAGAGATCTCGGAAAAGAATGAACCCGAGTCGTATCGCATGACCGTATCCGGGCAGGGGCGTCCCGGGAAGATCGACGCTTATGGAGTAATATCGCTGCGCGACGATCAATCGGTCACGTGGTTGACGTTTGAGGGTGAAGTGAAGACGGTGGGGACGCTGGCGCGAGTCGGCTCGCGCCTGACTTCGGCGGCCGCCAAGATGTTAATCGGTCAATTCATGAAGGGCATCAACGGGCATCTGGACCCGAAGTGACAGTAGAGGCAAGTCGAATCCGGGGCTTCCAAGGGAGGTGAGCGGCGTATGAAAACATCGATATCAGTATCGGTGAACGGGACAGCGCGTGCGGCGGAAGTCGAACCGCGTCTACTCCTTGTGCACTATCTACGGGACGCACTGGGTCTCACCGGTACGCACATCGGCTGCGACACAAGTCAGTGCGGGGCTTGCACAGTGCTGGTCAATGGGCGGTCGGCGAAGTCGTGCACGATGCTGGCCGTCCAGGCCGATGGTGCGGAGGTGACGACGATCGAAGGGCTGGCGTCGGACGGTGAGCTCGATCCCGTGCAGGAGGGATTCTGGAACGAGCACGGTCTCCAGTGCGGGTTCTGCACGCCGGGCATGATCATGTCCGTCAAGGCCCTACTTGACCGGAATCCTGATCCATCTGAAGACGAAATCCGAAGCGGCATCGACGGCAATATGTGCCGCTGTACCGGATACCAGAACATCATCAAAGCGGTGCAGGCCGCGGCAAAGGCCTAGCAGGAACGGGAGGCTCGAAACAATGGCAGTCTCACGAATGGTCGGCGCCAGAGTCAGGCGCAAGGAAGACCCACGACTAATTACAGGGGCGGGTACGTACGTCGACGACGTGCGGCGCGTGGACATGGCGTATCTCGAACTGGTGCGGAGTCCTTACGCACATGCCCGCATCAACTCGATAGACGTATCAGCCGCGCGCGAAATGGACGGAGTGATCGATGTGTTCGTCTGGGATGACATCAAAGACGACATCGGTCCGATACCGATAGACGCCGCGCCTTCGCCGGACATGCTCAAACCGTACCGCCAGGCGCTGGCGTCGGGCAAGGCGCGTCTGCTGGGGGACGCGGTGGCCGCGGTGGTTGCCGAGGACCGCTACGTGGCACGAGACGCGGCGGAGGCGGTGGAGGTCGATTATGAGCCTCTGGACGCGGTGGTCGACATCGAGGCGGCCATCGAGGAGGGCGCGCCGCTCATTTGGGAAGACCTCGGCAGCAACATGGCGTTTCGGCTTGAACCGGGTAGCGAGGACATCGACGATGCCCTGGCCGAGGCCGACAACGTTTTCAGTTTTCGATACGTCAATCAGCGCCTGATTCCGAATCCCATGGAGACACGGGGCGTAGTGGTAGAGCCGGAAGGCGGCGGCGGACTGACGATGTGGACTTCCACACAGATTCCACACATGCTCAAGGACCGTCTCGCCGCAGCGTTGAGCATCCCCTCGAACCAGGTTCGCGTTATCGCGCCCGAAGTCGGGGGCGGATTCGGCTGCAAGCTGAACGTATATCCGGAGGAATACTGCACAGCGCTGGCGGCGCTGCGGAGCAACCGGCCGGTCAAGTGGATCGAGGACCGATCGGAGAGCTTCCTGGCGACGACGCACGGGCGCGGCCAGGTCAACTACATCGACGTCGGCGTAAACAACGACGGCAAAGTACTGGCCATCAAGACGAAGATCATCGCCGACCTGGGCGCCTACTATCAGATTCTCACCGCCGCGGTGCCAACGCTCTCGCAGCTGATGATGACCGGGCCCTACGACATTAAGGCCGCCTCTTCCGAACTGATTTGCGTCTTCACGAACAAGGCACCCACGGATGCGTATCGTGGGGCGGGACGTCCGGAAGCGACATACTTCCTCGAACGGGCGCTCGATCAGGCTGCTCAAAAGCTGGGCATGGACCCGGCGGAGATTCGCCGGAAGAACCTGATTCCGGCGGACCAATTCCCGTACGCGGCTCCGTCCGGAGTGGAATACGACAGCGGCGATCACGTGACGGCGCTCGATAAGGCAATGGAGGCAATCGACTACGAAGGATTTCGACGGGAACAGGCAGCGGCTGCGGAGGAGGGGCGGTACCTGGGAATCGGGCTTTCTTCCTACACCGAAATCTGTGGCTTCGGTCCTTCAAACACGCTTGGGATGGCTTGCTGGGAAAGCGGCACTGTCAAGATCGACCGGGCCGGCAAGGTCACGGTCCTCACGGGAGCTTCGCCTCACGGACAGGGGCAGGAAACGAGCTTCGCGCAGCTGGTCGCGGACGACCTGGGCGTACCGTTCGATGACGTGGGAGTCCTGCACGGAGACACGGCGATCGTCCCGTACTGCGTCGGGTCCTTTGGGAGCCGCGCCACGGTCGTGGGCGGAACCGCCCTACGCATGTCTACGGACAAAGTAATCGAGAAGGCCAAGCTAGAGGCGAGTCACCTACTGGAGGCCGCGCCCGAGGACATGGTCTTCCAGAACGGCGCGGTTCACGTCCGCGGCGCGCCGACGCAGCGAAAGACGCTCGCGGAAATCGCCGAGGAGGCACACGAGTTTCAGAACATACCGCGCGGAGTCGGTGTCGAGCCTGGGTTGGAGGCCACAAGCATCTACGATCCAGACGCTTACACGTTCCCGTTCGGCACCCACATCGTGACCGTTGAGGTTGACGTGGAAACCGGCAAGGTTTCGCTCACCAGGTACGTTGCGGTGGACGATTGCGGCAAGGTGATAAATCCGATGCTCGTGGACGGACAGCGACACGGCGGCATAGTCCAAGGCATAGGGCAGGCGCTGTTCGAGGGCGCCGTCTACGACGAGGACGGTCAGCTGTTATCCGGGTCGTTAATGGACTACGCGATGCCTATAGCCAGCGAGCTGGTCTGGATGGAGACCGACAGGACCGAGACTCCAACTCCCGCGAATCCGCTGGGAATCAAGGGGATCGGAGAGGCCGGAACCATCGCCGCCGCGCCGGCTGTCGTAAACGCGGTCGTCGACGCGCTGGGGTCTTACGGCATCGAGGACATAGACATGCCCTTGAGTCCGCAGAATGTCTGGCACGCTATTCAGAGTTCCGCGAACGGAGCATAGCACCGTGATACCAGCTAAATTCACCTACTACGCTCCTGACT
>JAPOVO010000269.1 GCA_026708165.1 Chloroflexota bacterium
CGGCCGCGAGAACGTTGACGGCGTACGGGTCGCCCGAATCTATTCGCGCTATCCGGAGAGATTCCGCAACTACCTCGGTGTGTTCAACCCCCGCACACTTTCGCAAGTCGGCAAGGAGCTTGAACGATTCCAACCCGACGTAGTTCACGCGCACAATATCCACCATCACCTTTCTTTCGGTTCTCTGCGCGTTGCCGCCCGGACAGGTGCCCCGGTGGTACTAACGTCGCACGATTTCCTCCTTTTCTGCTGCGACCGACTTCCTTGCACGCCGGAGCCATCCGACTTCATACCTCGCTGGGCCGGCTGCGCGAGATGCCAGCGATTGCGATTCAATCCGGTCCGCCGAATGCTGATCCGCAGGATCGTTCGGTCCACCGTCACCGAGATTCTGGCGATCAGCGACCTCATGCGGCGCGCCCTTAGACTTAACGGTTTCGAACGCGTCGTTACGATTCATAACGGCATACCTCTGGACGATTGGCCCCCCGCAGGCCATTCGACCCGCGAATCGGGCGACCAATCCGCCGGGCGCCCGGTGGTCCTTCTGCCCGGACGGCTGACAGCCTTCAAGGGTACAGAGGCGCTGCTTGAAGCAGTTTCGCGGCTTGATCCTGCGAACCGACCGGACGTCGTATTCGCCGGCGACAACCCGCGCTACGAACCGGCGCTGTTAGCCTATGCCCACAAACTTGGGCTGCGGGACAGCGTGGAGATTACGGGATGGATGGACCAGGCCGCGCTTCGCAATGCGGTATCGAACGCCGACGTTGTCGTCACACCGTCAACCTATGCCGACCCCTTCAATCTCGGCAACATCGAGGCAATGAGTTCAGCGCGTCCGGTTGTCGCCAGCTCGCTGGGAGGCGGACCTGAAATCGTGGTCGACGGCGAAACAGGCTACCTCGTCAATCCGGCCGATTCGGAAGCGTTCGCCGCGAGGCTGGGCGCACTCCTAAGAGACTCCGCGTTGCGAAAGCGGTTCGGCCTGTCCGGCCGCAGTCGCGTAGAAGAGCGCTTTACGCTAGCGCGCCAGGCCCACCTGACGATGGAGTCCTATCTGCGAGCCGTCGCTGCTTGAGCCGGTCAAGACCCCGAATCCTGCACGTCATTACGTCGCTCGCTGTGGGCGGAGCACAGCAGCACCTGCTTACCCTCCTGAACGGCCTCAAGGATCGTTACCAAATGGACGTCGTCTATTTCAAAGACTCCGACCTGGCCCCGCAGGTCGCAAGCGTCGCAGAGCGTCTCCACCAGTTTCGGCTCGGCCGTTTTCCATCGCCGCTTGAGTTGGGGCGGTTTGTAAATCACGTAAGAGCGGGAAAATACGCGGTCGTGCACACTCATCTGCTCAAGGCGGACGCGTGGGGAACGCTGGCTGGTCGACTGGGTGGGGCACCGGTGATCGTCAGCTCGAAGCACAACTGCGAGGAAGCTCTTAAGAACTCCGCCTACGGTCATATCCACGGAGCGTTGACGCGATTCACCACCGTAGTAATCGCAGTATCGTCATCAGTAGCGGAATATATTGCGACAACCGGCCGCGTGGAAGGACCCAAGATCGTAGTAGTTCACTATGGAATAGAGGACATTGATCAACCGTCCGGCAGACCAGCCGACCGGATACGAGCGAATCTGGGTCTGGATCCGTACTCGCCGCTGGCCCTCTGCGCCGCCCGGCTCGATCCGCAGAAAGACCACCAGACTTTGCTGCGGGCATGGAAGCTCGTCGTCGAGCGTGCGCCATCAGCGCGGCTCTTGCTAGTCGGGGATACCCAACTTGGCGGGAACGCCTACGTTGACGGACTTAAGCGACTCGCCGAGGTGCTTGGAATCGCCGACGCGATAGTCTTTTCCGGAGTCCGCGAGGATGTTAGCGACCTCATGGCCGCATGCGACGTGTTCGTCCTGTCGTCCCGTTGGGAGGGACTCGGGCTCGTATTCCTCGAGGCTATGCGGGCAGGCCGACCGGTCGTGGCCACCAGGGTCGGAGGCATCCCGGAAGTTGTGATCGATAACGAGACGGGATATCTCGTCGACGTGGGCGATTCGGCGGCGCTGGCGTCACGCTTGATCGAAGTCTTCGAGGACCGGGAAACGGCCAAAACGATGGGCAAGCGAGGCCGTGAAAGGTTCGAGCATCGGTTCGCTGCCGATCAAATGTTGGGCAAGATATCTGCGCTGTATGCGAAGCTAATCGGCGAGACTTCCCCGGAGCGGAGTGCGACAAGTCGTGGCGGATACCAGTTGAAGCAGCCTGTAAGCATCGTTACCGGTGCGGCCGGCTTCCTCGGTTCGCACCTTTCCGAGCGCTTGCTCAAAGACGGCCATACCGTTGTCGGCATCGACGGATTTACCGACAGCTACGACCCTGCCTTCAAGCGCCGCAATATCGAACCGCTCGTCGAACATCCGGACTTCCGCCTCATCGAAAGCGACTTGGTGGAAGTCGACCTGAAGAGCCTAATCCGGGACGCGGTTTTCGTTTTCCATATGGCCGCCCGAGCCGGGGTCCGGGGAGGGTGGGGCGCAATCTTCGACGCCTACGCCCACGACAATATCTTCGCTACTCAGCGCTTGCTGGAGGCGGCGCGTGAAGTGCCCGGTGTCAAGAAGATCGTGCTGGCGTCAACCTCATCGGTGTACGGTCGCAACCCACCGCTACCTACCCCCGAGTCCACACCGGCGCGCCCCGAATCCTACTACGCGATAACCAAGGTCGCCTGCGAAAAGCTGGCAGAGGCCTATCATTTCAACTTTGACGTGCCTGTCTCCTCATTGCGGTTCTACACGTTATACGGCCCCAGACAGCGTCCCGACATGGGATTTCACATCTTCATCAAGGCTCTGCTGGAAGATCGAGAAATAACCATTTACGACGACGGCGCCCAGACGCGAGAGGTTACATACGTGACCGACGCCGTTGAAGCCGTGGTGAGAGCGTCGAGGCTTCAGACACATGGGCAGGTGTTCAACATCGGCGGTGGTGTTCACAAGACTCTTAACGACTACCTTGCGGACATCGAGAGAATCACCAAACGAAGATTCCGCCGGAAGTCCTCTCCCCCCGTCAAGGGAGATCAGCGTCACAGTCGGGCGGACATCACCGCAGCCCACCAGGCCATGGGCTGGTCGCCGACCTATCCACTAGAGCAAGGCATTCGGGAACAGCTTCGCTGGATCGAGTCGGAGCTTTCTTGACGCTCGACCGCGGCCGGAGGTCAGGCGGTTGAAGCGAATCCGGGTCCTGCAAATCCTCGAAGCCACGATCGGCGGCACCAAGCGCCATCTTTTGGACTTGTGCTCGAGTCTCGATCAGGCGGAGTTCGACGTCCACATAGCCTGTCCCCAAATCCGTTCCGAGGCTCGCGGCGATACCTCCTTTGTGGCGGACATGAAGCGGGCCGGCGTGCCGGTCCACGTGGTGCCCATGGTCCGCAGAATCGATCCGCTGCGCGACGCTCGCGGGCTGGCATCCCTCGCGAACCTGATCCGCCGCGGCCGCTTCGACATAGTGCATGCGCATAGCTCAAAGGCCGGATTTCTGGGAAGGTTCGCGGCATTGGCCGACCCCAAAGTGCGAGTCATTTATTCGCCACATGGTTTTTACTACCTCAACTTCAACGATCCCATTCGCTTCCACCTCTTCAGACTCACCGAGAGAATCCATAGGGCTCGCACCGACCGGATGATTGCCCTGTCAACCGGCGAGCACCGAAAGGCTGTCGACGACGGGCTGATTGACCCCGCCCGAGCCGCGCTTGTCGAGAATGGCATAGACCACGCCAGGTCCCTCAGCCGCGCCCAAGCTCGGTCACGCCTCACCATTCCGCAGGACGCCATAGTGGTGGGCACGATTTCGCGATTCACGCCCCAGAAGGCTCCGCTTGACCTCGTCACCGTCGCGCGCGAACTTGCCGCCACGCATCCCGATCTTGTATTCGCCTGGCTCTCGGACGGCGAAATGCGGCCTCAGGTCGAAGCGGCGATCAAGCGGCACCGCCTTCAAAATAACGTGGTTCTCACCGGACACGTTGAAGGAGCCAGAGAGCTAATCCCGGCCTTTGACGTGTTTGTTCTCGCTTCAATATGGGAGGGACTGCCGTATACCATAATGGAGGCCATGGATGCTGGGGTTCCAATCGTTGCCACCGACGTTGTCGGGACTCAAGATGTCATCGACGACGGTAGAACCGGCTTTCTGGTCCCGCCAGGACGGCCGCGCGAAATCGCCGTGCGTATTCGGCACTTGTTGACACACAAGGCTGAGGCGGCCAAGATCGCAGAGGCGGCGCGGGCAGACGTTTCCACGAGATTTAGTCTGTCGGAAATGGTGAGGAGAATCTCAACGCTTTACCGGGAAGTCGCGGGGAGCACCTGCTAGTGACCAGTCGTACCCGCCGAGTCACACTGCTCCTTTTCGCGGCCGACATCGTTCTAACCCTCGGTGCGCTCTATCTTGCCGATACACTCAGACACGAGCTTCCGTTTGGACTAGGCGACGGCGAGCATCTCGCCTGGATCTCTTGGCGCCACTATGTTGCCGTTGCTGTGATCTGGGCATTCCTTCTTTATGTCTTCAATGTCTACGAACCGCGTCGAATGTTCACCGTCGTGGACGAGATTCGAATGCTCGTTCCCGCGATTTCAGTCGCATTCGTCCTTCTCTTCACCTACTTCTTCCTGGCCAAAGTCGAGTATCTTTCCCGCCTGCTTTTCGCGTATTTCTATGTGCTCAACCTCCTGCTGCTGGTAAATCTCCGTTGGGTGCTGCGGCTGGCGATGAGATCGAGCTTCGGCGTCGGACTGGCCCGGCGACTCGTGATCGCCGGCGCCGGACCGGTAGGCAGACAGGTAGCCGGTCTGCTGCAGAACCGGCCGTGGACCGGCTACAGCATCGTCGGTTTCCTCGATGACAACGTCGAACTGATCGGCAGGAAGGTCGACGGAATACCCGTTCTCGGCAAGTGCGACGAACTCGCCAAATTGATCGAGCATCGGCATGTCGCGGAAGTGATCGTCGCTTTGCCGTCGCGGTCGTACGAGCGGATACAGGAGATCGTAATGGTCTGTCAGAGCCTTCCCGTGAGAATCAGAGTGGTTCCGGATCTATTCAACATCGTCAGCGTCAGAGCGCGTGCCGAGGACCTGTGGGGTATTCCTCTGATAGGCATACGAGAGCCGGTAATAGCCGGCTTCGACAGCTTGGTGAAACGCACATTTGATGTGGTCCTCGGGACCATCACCGCCGTAATTCTTGCTCCGGTGATGCTTCTGTGTGCACTTGCCCTGGCCGTTTCCGACGGCGGGCCGGTCCTGTTCCGCCAGCAGCGGGTCGGTGAAAACGGTCGACTGTTCTGGATCTACAAGTTCCGGACGATGCGAGCGCGAGGAAAGGGCAAGTCGGAGAAGGACGCCGAAGCCTACAAGAGAGCGGACGATCCTCGCATCACCACCGTAGGCAGGTTTCTGCGGCGCACGAGTCTCGACGAGCTTCCGCAGCTATGGAACGTTTTGCGCGGAGAAATGAGTCTCGTCGGGCCCCGCCCAGAACTGCCGTGGGTCGTCGAGAGATACGAGCCCTGGCAACGGCAGCGGCTTTCAGTGCCCCCTGGCATGACCGGATGGTGGCAGATTCAAGGACGCGGCGACCGGCCGCTCAAAGAAAACGTCGAATACGATCTGTTCTACATTCAGAACTACTCGCCGCTGCTGGATATCACGATCCTCTGGAAGACAATATGGGTCGTCGTCACCGGCAAGGGGGCGTATTAGCCGCCGACCGGCTAATGGATCCGGCGGACTCTGTCAGCGTTGCGAGATTAACCGGCCGGTTTATTGGTCGGGAATCAGCCTGGGTTGAACATCCTCAAGCGCCCGGGTTTCACGATATTTCTTAAGCTCGCCGATCATTCGCGCCATGCTGTCGACATCCTCAAACCGGCGGTAGACCGACGCGAACCTTACGTAGGCGACGTCATCCAGCTTCCTTAGCTCTTCCATCGCCATGTCGCCTATCCGCCGGGCGGGAACTTCCGAGAGACCCGATTCGAGCAGACTGCTGGATATCGCGTCTACCACCGCCTCCATCTGTCGTGCCGAAACCGGCCGATTGAGGCAAGCCAGGCGTACCCCCTCGAAGATCTTCGTTCTGTTGAATTCCTCACGCTGGCCGTTTCTCTTGATGACCAGCAGCTTGTCCATGTCGGGGCGCTCCGAGGTGCTGAATCGATTGCCGCAACCAAGGCACTCGCGCACTCTTCGCACGCCGCTCTTGAGCTGCTCGATGGCCACGATCCGGGATTCGATGGTCTCGCAACGGGCGCACGTGAATTGCTCCAGCCGCTCGTAGGTCGTAAAGCGGCGGCCGCAATCGTTGCATTCGCGCCGCCGCCGGACGCTTTCCACGTTCTCGCGGCTATCGGTGACTTTGAGGTCGCCTCCGCCACAATCAGGGCATCGCAAGGGTCATGCTCTTCTTTTCGTTCGCCGTTCGACGCGGAAACGCGCTTCGAATTGGGAGAATATCACGCCTGTTCCCCTCCTACAGTCTCGCCGCATACAGCCATGTGCGGCAAAATCTAGCGATGCCCGAAACAACTACTATCGTCAACGCTCGGCTACTCAGCGCTCGCCTGCGCGTGTCGCTGCCATGGCCGGCCGATTTCAAGCAAGGGGTCGCGCTCCAGCGTGACCTGGCCTCTCGGGTTGTCGAATTCGGCAACGTCCACGCTCCTTACCTGGCTGCCGGCGCCGACATGCACATTCGGCGGTCGGACGGAATGGGAATCGCCACCGTTGTGACCGTGTCTGTCCCAGAATTGTATGTAGTCGAAAGAGTCTCGGCCGCCGTGCCGGTGGAGTTTCCATACATTCCGGGGCTTTTGTCGTTTCGCGAGCTTCCCGCGCTGTTGGAGGCGTTCATCAGACTCAGGACACAACCAGATGTCGTCCTGGTAGATGGACACGGACGGTCTCACCCGCGCAGATTCGGCCTGGCGTGCCACTTGGGACTTGAACTGGACCTGCCGACAATAGGCTGTGCCAAGTCGCGTCTCACGGGCAGCTTCGGAGATCTCGGCAGGGAGCCGGGATCGACAGCCGATCTCGAACTCGATGGAGAGATAATCGGAACCGCGCTCCGCAGCAAAGAGCGCTGCAATCCGCTGTTTGTTTCAGTCGGACACAAGATCAGCCTGCAACACGCCGTCAAAGTAGTGGAACAAAACCTCGACGGTTACAAGATTCCCCGCGCGCTTCGACTCGCCCACACAGCGGCCAAGTCGAACGCATGAGCGTGGAAATCCAGGCGGTCGTGTTCGATATGGGGGACACGCTCGTAGAATTTCCACCATTCGAGGAGTTGGTCCCGGCCGGATTCGAATACGCCTACGATCGAATCGCTTCGGCACAGGCTCTCGACAGCATCCAGCGCCCTGAGTTTGTTTCCGTCCTCCTAGAAGAAGAGACCCTGGCTTGGAAGAGGCTCGGCAAATCGCCGTCAAACGAATGTCTGGGCGCAGTTATCGCGAGGGCCTTGGATAATCTCGGTGTGGGACAAGGAGCGGACTTGGCTAGGGCCATCGAGGACGCCTTCTACGAATACGTTTGGTCGACCCCCACGCCCGTCGCCGACGCCGGTTGGACCCTCCGCGAACTGCAA